>JANLUN010000366.1:0-1211 GCA_031363505.1 Planctomycetota bacterium
CAGGGGAGCTGCGGCTGCTTCCTCTTCGGCGGCTTCGAGCCCTCGATCTCGGCCGACGGCCGCTTCGTGGCGTTTGACACCTACGCCTCGAATCTAGTCTTGGGCGACACGAACGGGTTCGGCGACGTGTTCGTGCGCGACCGCGAGCATCTGCCGATCGTCGCTTCCTGCTTCGGCGACGGCACCGGTGCAGCATGTCCGTGCGCGAACACCGGCAACGCCGGGAGAGGTTGCAAGAGCTCGGCCGCTGGCAGCATCGGCTGTTTGCTGAGCGCGGTCGACGCGGGCGGAAATCCGAACCCGAGCACGAGCGTGATCGCGAATGATCTTGGACTGAAGTCCGAGGGCATGAACATGGGCAGCTACTGCATCTTCTTCCAAGGTACGAGCAACTTGGCCTTCGGTCTCGGCAGCCTGTCGCCGAACTACGACGGACTCAGGTGCGTCGGTGGCTCGATCATCCGCCTCGGCCCGATCACGACGATGGGTGGCACGAACACCCTCGCGGGTGTCGCGGGCGTGGCCGGACTCTCGCCGACGGCTCAAACGCTCTACTACCAGACGATCTACCGCAGTGCCGCTCCGTTCTGCACGCCAGCGACGCTCAACACGTCGAACGCGCTCGCGATCGCGTGGGAGCCGTGACATGGGTGACCGTGTCAAGTCCCTGAGCTGACACGAATCACGTTTCGAATTGTGCGAGGCTGAGTTGGAGCGATCCAGTTCAGCTTCGCTCGCGTTCAGGTCGCGCGGAGGGCCGAGGAGTCGCTCGCGTTCGTGCGCGCTCAGCCGTGCTCGCTCGATCGGCCGTTTGCCGCGACAGCGGATCGCGGGTAGCTTCTCGCGCCTCTCATGACGACCATCGCTCGACGCAAGCTCACCGTCGTCGGCGCCGGCTATGTCGGCGCGACGTGCGCGCACCTCGCCGCGCAGAAGAACCTCGCCTCGGAGATCGTCCTCATCGACGTGCTCGAAGGGCGTCCGCAGGGCATCGCGCTCGACATGAACCAGTCGGCCGCGGTCGAAGGGTTCACGTCGCGCATCGTCGGCACCAATGATCCGCGCGACACATGGGACTCCGATGTCGTGATCGTCACGGCGGGCCTGCCGCGCAAGCCCGGCATGAGTCGCTCGGATCTGCTCGAGGTCAACGGCAAGATCGTCGTGCAGGTCGCCGACTATGTCCGCAACGGATCGCCCGACGCGATCGT
>JANLUN010000374.1:0-1626 GCA_031363505.1 Planctomycetota bacterium
GTTGCCGCGCTCATCGCGGCAACGGCGAGGACCACCAGCGGGTGAATCGTGACCCGGTTCACGGCGTCGAGTGATTGCCGACGAACGGACCGGATGAGCGCGAGCTTCTCCTGCATCCCGGAACGGTAACGAAGTCGCGCCCGGGCGCGTTGCGCCGCGTCTCCGCCGTCCGTAGTCTCGGACCGATCGGGCAGAGGGAGGCCCGCGTCATGCCCAATTCCGTTTTGCAGGCCGTTTCAAAGTATACCACTACCTGTGACGTGGCCATAACGGACATTATCAGACGCTACACGTGCGTGGGCCTCTGCGCCTGTCTTCTGCTCGCCTGCAGATCGACGTCGGAACCGACCCAGAGCGACGCAACCGCCGCCGCCCCGACTTGGCGCTACACCCCGGATCTTCCGGTGAGCCACCCGCCGTTCACCGAGATGCACGCGAACTACAAGGAGCGCCTCGATCAGCCGTACGTGTTCGTCGAGTGCACCGGCAGTTACTTGGAAACCGGGCGCGCGCTGCCGGCTTTGCATCGCGCACTCGTGGAGCGCGGTGTGCGTGCGAGCGGCCCGCCGTTCGGACTGTTCTACGACGATCCGAAATCAGTGCCCGTCGCGGAGCTCCGCTCGCGAGCCTGTCTGCCCATCGACGCACCCGTGACATCGTGTGCCGCGTTCAAGTACGACGTTCTCCCGCAGGGCACGGTCGCCTACGCGGTCATTTCGGGGCCGTACCCGGAGGCGCCGCGCGCGTATCCCGGCTTGCTGCGCTACATGTCGACCATGGGCTGGGTCGAGAACGGGCCGATCCGCGAGGTCTATCTCGTGCCGCCGGGGACGACCAAGTCGCACGACGAGTTGCTGTGCGAGATCCAGATCCCGGCGACCAATCCGCGCTGAGTTCTTCGCGCTGAGTTCAAGCGAGTCACCTGTCCGCAGCGTTCGTCACGTAGCGACCGTCTAATTCAGCCGGTCCGCCGCGCTCGACGTCGCGCACAACATGCGCGCAGTTTGGATCATGATCGCGCTTCGTGGTCGCGCGGTGAGACTAGAGCTCCGACAAGCCGCGCGACTCGGGCGGATAGCAGCAGTACACCGCGAGTTGCCCGTCGTTTTGTCGGCGCGCGCGCAGTCGATCTCCCGGTCGTAGCCAGTCCGCGAGGAGCGGGTCGATGCTGGCAGAGTGTTCACTGCCTTCACGGTCGCGCAGCGTCGCCTGCCGCTCTCCCCCGTCGGACACCGCGGTGAATTCGTAGAGCTCGCCCTGCGTGCGGTCCGCTCCGCGAGTGCGCCGTCGGTTGGCTTCCATCACCCGCGGAAGCGAAGACTGCAGACTGTGCAACGTCGATTTGAACTCCGAGTGAAGCGGCAGCTCGTGTTGCGCTTCGACCCACGCGCAGAAACGGTCCAGCGCGCGCAGTAGTCGGCGTGCGGCGTCGGCGTTCTCGAGCCGGTCGCTCTCAGGCAGCCAATAGCACGTGTACGTGAGCAGATCCTTCGTGGACAGGTTCTCGAACACGCCTATGTTCTCGGCGAATTGACCGAAGCTCTGCACGATCTCGAGCTCGTCTCGAATGTGCCCGCCGTGTTCGGTGCCGGTCTCCCACAAGAACTCCTCGATCATCGCGCCGAC
>JANLUN010000384.1:0-3300 GCA_031363505.1 Planctomycetota bacterium
AGGGCAAGAAGATCGTCGCCCAGATCACCAAGGTCGAAGGTGGAACGTTGCACCTCAGCGAGAACCGGCAGGGCATCACGAAGATTCCGCTCGCCAGGATTCCGTTGCTCGAGATCGTCAAGCAAGCGGACAAGAAGGAGAAGCAAGGCACCGCTCCGCTGTGGGCGCGATCGTTCGCGTTCCTGCTCGCAGGTGAAGAGAAATGGGACAAGACTCCCAAAGACGAGTCCGCTGCTGCGAAGGCACTGCGCGCGGACGCGCGGAGCTTCTATCCCGCGGCGATGGGCGCGGCCGATGCGGCCGCATCGATCGAGCGTCTCGCGGCCGCTGGAGTGCCCACGCGCGCGACCGACGCCGACGTGGCGCTCGCCGCGATCGGAGCGCTCCTGCGCGAACATCGCGACGTGCCGTTCGTCACCGCGCGCCTCGCGGACTTGCGCGAGCTAGCACGGCTGTCGCTCGTCGTGTCCTTTGGACAGGCGGGAATCGCGGGCATGCTTTCCGGTGCCAACCGAACCGCCAGCGACGGCCGCGTCTTCGTCACCTACGAGTTCGATACGCCCTCCGAAGCGGAGGACTTCCTCCCCGCCCCGAAGGTGATGCGCCACTTCTTCAAGACGAAGGCGAAGAGCAAGGAGACCGCGCAGCACGTGACGATCACGCTCGACAGCGGCGATGTCGTCCTCACCGGCCACGGTGCGTTGCAACACCGTTTGCGCCTCGCCGGCGCGTTTCGCTTCGCGCTGGAGTTCGAGTTCGATCTCGTCCAGAGCGACGACGTCGTCAATCCGTGGTTCGAGATTTTCCTCCACTGCGACGGTCAAGACAGCGCGATCCTGTCGAATCCGCGTGGCGCGCTGTGCGTCCGTGACACGAAGGAGCGCTACGACAAGCAGTCGATCTCGACCGAGACGGGCTTGTATCTCGGCACCGATTACAAGCTCGAGATCATCGGCGACGGCGAGCGCGTCACGACGCACCTCGACGGCGAGAAGATGCACGAAGCGGCGTACGGACCGCGCACCTCGGGCATCTTGGGCCTCCTCGTCCGTTGCGACACGCCGCTGCGCATTCACCGTCTCGACATCGAAGGCGCGCTGGATCCCAGCGCGAAGGACGAGTTGCTTTCGACCTGGACTCTCCGCAAGCTCGCGGAGCTCGGGTTCGAATGACCACCGCCAACGATTCCGCTCCGCGCGTCCGTGCTTCGCTCTTCCGCCGGCTGACGATCGTCGCGCTGATCACGCTCCTCGGCTTCGTGATCGTTCTGGAGATCACTTCGCGCATCGCCGATCGCGCCGCCGCCGACGGACGCCCGGCATGGCTCGCGCGCATCGCGTTCGCGACGCTCGATCCGGGCGCGATGAAGATCGAGAACGCGCTGACCCAGCCGCACCCGTACCTCGGCTACTCGCTGACGCCGAACTACCGCTCGAAGCCCGGCGCGGCGCAGCAGATCTCGCACAACAGCCTCGGCTTCCGAGGACGCGAGACGACGTGGGAGAAGCCGCCGGGCACATTTCGAATCGTGACGATGGGCGGCTCCAGCGTGTATGGCCAGAGCGAATCGAAGGACGACGCGGTGTGGTCCGCGCGCCTCGAGGCGCACCTGCGCGCCGCGCTTCCGGGTCGCGACATCGAGGTCATCAACGGCGGATGCTCGGGCTGGTCGACGTTCGAGATGCTGATCAATCTCGAGCTGCGAATGACGGACTTCGATCCCGATCTCGTGATCGTGTACGAAGCGATCAACGACATGCGCTGCGCGCTCTACACGCTCGGCGGTCCGGTGCGGCACGACAACACGCACTGGCGCCAGACGTTTCCGGTCGATCGGCCGTCGAAGCTCGAGAAGCTCTTTGAAAAGAGCCGCGCGTATCTCGTCTGGCGGCGCTACATGACCGACTACATCACGGAGCGCAAGGACCTCGCCTACTACGCGATCGTGAACTGCGATCCCAAGAATCCCGATTGGTACCGTCACGAGCCGGACGCGGTCCCCGAGCTCGGCTTCACGAACTACCGGCGCAACCTCGAGAACATCCTGGGCGTCGCGGAGAAGCACGGCGCGAAGGTCGCGATCGCGACGCAGGCGCTCGCACGCTGGCATCTCGACGAGCACGGTTCGCGCGCGGTTCAACTCGCCGCGTTCGACAAGATCCAAGACATCCAGCGCGAGATCGCGCGCGAGCGTGGCGTGACGCTGATCGAATCGGCGCGCGTCGTCGAGGCCGCGCTCGAGCGTGAGCTGGCGGCCGCGATCGAACGCGAGCGGCCGAAGCATGCCGGCGAGTCGGAAGGGACCATCGTGCGCGAAGGCCGCAAGGCGTTCACCGCGGAGAACGCGGCTGGCGTCGGGCTCTTCAAGCGCGAGGTGCACCCGAACGACAACGGCTCCGACCTCGTCGCCCGGACGATCGCCGACGGCATTTTGCAGGCGGGCCTCATCCCCTGAGCGCGCGACGAGGGGCGCGTGCACGCACGCTGTTGCCGGCCTCCTCCGCGGACTAGAATTCCGCCGCCGTCGTGGCAGCGACGGATCGCAAGGCATGTCGAACGGTTTGATGTTTCGCGCGGCGCTCGTCGCGCTCGTACTGGTTTTCGTTCACGGCTGTGACGGGAGCACCGCGAGGGTCACCGCTGCGCAAGGCCTCGTGATCCAGAACGGCTACCCGGACCGGCCGTACTTCCACGACTTCGGTCGCATCGCGTTCGGTGAGCGCGCCGAGTACGTGTTCGAGCTCGAGAACACCGACCCCGTTCCCGTCGTCATCCAAGACATGAAGCCGAGCTGCGGCTGCGTCACGCCGCGCATCTCGTACACCGCATCCGACGGAAGCGTGGTCGAGGGTCTGCTCTCCGGCGACGGCCCCGTGATCACGCTGCCGCCGGGCGCTCTCGCGCGCGTCGCGATGCGGATCGACACGACGCGCGTGCAGCGCATGAACACCGACAAGCTCGAGCAGGTTCGCCTGCGCAGCGATTCGGCCGTCACGCCGTACTTGACGCTCGAGATGCACCTCGTCGTCGAACGGCTGTTCCGAAGTGTTCCCGGGAACCTCGACCTCGGCCTCGTGCCGCAGAGTCACGGAAAGGGCGCGCGCGCCGACCTGTCCACGGAGATCGCCGGCTCTCCCGCGCGCATCCTCGGAATCGAATCGATCGATGGACCGCTCGAGGCGCACCTCGATCCGACTCAGCACGGCGACGAGCCGTATTGGATCTTGACGATCGACGTGAAGCCGAATCAGCCGCTCGGCATCGTGAAGGGCAAAGTGAAACTCAGCGTGACCGGTGCCG
>JANLUN010000404.1:0-10311 GCA_031363505.1 Planctomycetota bacterium
GGAAGAAGTTCTCGTCCGCGGCGGCGCGATGGTGGCTCGAGTTCTCGAGCTTGCGATTGCCGCGCACGACCGCGATGTGATCGACAGGCTTCATCCGGGTAGCGAGCTGCGCGAAGAAGCGCGCACCGAGGCTGACGAAGCCGCGCTTCTTCTTGAACGTGTCCGAGCAGTACACCGCGAGGTAGCGACGATCGCGGAGGATGCGTTCCGCCTCGGCGAAGACCTGCTCCATCGCCTCGAAATAGCCCGGCTCGAAGGCGTCGAGCTCGCCAATGCAATCATCCTTGCCCGAGTACGACAGATGCGTCGAGTACGGCGGATCCATGAACACGAAGTCCGCCGTCGCGTCCTCGAGCGGCAACTTGCGTGCATCTGCGCGGAAGATGTCGGGCCTGATGGGCTCGATGTCGTAACCCAATGCGCGACGCTCCAAGCTGCGGGCGACGTCGATCGTCGTGCCGCCGCCGCAGAATGGATCGACGACGAGATCGCCCTCACGCGTGTAGCGCGTCAGCAAATTCCAGATCACGTGTGACGGAGTGGACCCCGGGTACGCGGGAGTCCCCATCGGAGTGTCGCCGTACTGCTGCGACGGAAAGCTCCACAGCGTCGTGGTGTGGAGACGAGGCGGGAGCTTGCGGTCCATGCGGGGATCAGTAGCACCGGGCGACAGCGATGCGAAGCGCGCCGTCGCGAGTCGGTCGAGAACGCCTCACACAGCGAACGGAGTCACACGTCCGCCGGAGTGCTCGATCGATCGCGACGCGGCGATCAGCTGCCCGTGTGATCGGCCGGCGGTTCGAACATGCTCGGCGTCTCCGAAGCGGCCGATCGCGTGCACTCCGAGATCTGCTCGGCGTTCGACGCGGACGACGGCTGCTCGACGAAACCGGGATCGCGGAACCTGTTGCTGCGGTTCGGTTGCTCGCGGGAATCGCAGGGGCGGATCACATCGGCCTCGGACGCGTCATCCGATGCCGTCGCAGCGGCCCGAACCGGGACGTGCGAACTCTCGAGGTACTCGTAGACGCTGATCCCGGTCCCGATCAGGACCATCAACACCAAGCCGGTCAGGCTCTTCGTCGACATGAACCGCGGCAGCGGATCGAAGCAGGATCTGAGCACACTCTTCATAGGCAGGCCCTTACGAGCCGGTTACACGTTTATTCCTGCGTAGTTGGCAGCGAGGGGCACCTGAATCATAGCAGCCGGAACGACCGCAGCCGAGCCCGACGCGTTCTCGAGGAGCGCGGCCTGCCGAAACTCGCCCTTTCGACAGGCCCGGCCGGTCCCTAGCTCGACCGTCCGCCGCGCCGCGCGAGGTGGGTCTCCGCATACGCGACGAGCCTCCCGAACTGCGCTTGGAAGTCGTGATCACCGCCCCACAAAGGCGCTTTGAAGAAGCTCGCAGTGTGCGTCATCTCCCCCGCCTCGCCGTTCCTCGCGGCGAAGTCCGCGAGGCGAACCAGGTCGATCACGAGCGGCGCCGCCAGCGCCGAGTCGCTCCCCGACCACGTGAACTGCAAGCTCATCCGTGCGCCGAGGAACCCCTCGAAATGCACGAAGTCCCAGGCCGTCTTCCAATCTTGGAGCGAGGGCACGAAGTCGATCCCGACGTGCGTGTGCGCGGAGTCGTCGTTCAGGATCGCGCGCAGCGCGTCGTTCTTGTTGCGCAGCTTCGTCTCGCGATGGGCGGCGTCCGCGAGCACCGCGCCGTCGCGGTTGCCCAGCATGTTGTAGCCCTGCCACGCGAGCACGCGGAGTGCGCGCGCGCGGAACATCGGCGCGAGGACCGTCTTGAGCAGCGTCTCGCCCGTCTTGCCGTCGTTGCCGCAGTGCGGCAAGCCGCGAGCGCGCGCGAACTCGCGCACAGCCGGGATCGACGATCCGCGGTTCGGCGTGAAATTCACATATGGACAGCCGGCCGCCAGCGCGGCGTACGCGTAGAGCACCGAGGCTGGTTGGGTTTGGCCCTGGTCGAGCGCGCGCTCGAATGCAGCCAGGCTCGACCACTCTGGACGCTCGCCGCGAAACGCTTCCGTGCTGGCCAAGTTGACGACCACGACACGCTCCAGCGATTCACGGCGCCGAAAATCCCCTAGATCGGCCTGCAGCCGCGCCAGCTGTTCGCGCGGACGCTGCGCGCTCAGTTCCGCCGAGCGTCGGTCGAGGTCAGCGAGTCCGACATCGGGTTCGTCGAGCGTGCCGGGGCGGATGCGCGCTTCGTAGGCCGCGGCAGCGGAGGACGACGCCGCGACGAGGTCCGCGGCGAGGATTCCGTGGCGCACGAGCTCCTCCGCCGACTGCGAGAGGTCGCGCGTGCAGACGTCGTGGCCTGCGAGAACCAAATCCTCGAGCGACGCCAAGTCGAGCCTCGCGAACGGCTCCGTCTGGGTGGCGAGCCCGACCGGATCGAGCAATCCCTGGTTCAACCCAGCCAGCCCATACGCGACACAGGTCGAGATGGAGCCCCGTGCACCGATCAGCCAAACGCCGACGCGTCGATTGGAACGTGCGAGAGTCAAGGTGGACGCGGGGGATTGTGTCTGACTATCGATCGCTGGACGCGCGCTGGTGCTCGACCCAACGCTCGACGATCGCGTCGAAGCGGCGTGGCCACCAGCGCACCCCGGAGAGCCCGCGTTCGGCCGCGGCGTTCGCCGCCGCGCCGGACGCCGGCCCGAGCTCGGGGCGCAACATTGTGACGTCGGCCGACCCGTCTCGCATGTCCGTTCCTGAATCACCGCCCAGGCCCGCGTTCGAATCTTGGCTCGCCGCCGCCGACGGCTGATGGGTCGCTCGATCGCGCGCGCCAGCCGGCACTTGACCCGAGGCACGATCCGAAGACGCTTGAGGAGGGCCGCCCGCGGATGCAGCGCGCTCACCGGCTCCGCGGCGCGACTCGCTCGCGTAGTTTCCGGCGAGGGCAGACGACAGGTCTCGTGCCGCGGCGGCGGTTGCGTCGAGCGCCTCTTGAACGCGCGGGTGCCCGGCGTGATCGAGCGCTTCTCGATCCGCGCGCGCAGCCAGGTCGGCCAGCTGCCGTTCCGAACTTCGAGTCGTCGCGAGCGTCGCCGCCGTCTGCGCGAGTTCGCGCACTTCTCCCGCGGCGTCGGCGGAGGGCGCGTCCGCGTCATCCTCCGCCGCTGCGGCGAGCGCGCGCGCGCGCTCCGTGCGCGTCGCCCGGCGCGCGTCGACGCGGCGCGACGAAGACGTCGGGCCTGACTCGAGCGCGAGCGCGAGCGCCGCACCGGCTGCGAGCAGGATGGCGAAGATCAGCGCCGACGGTGCGCGTGCGATGCGCGGACCGGAGGCCGCCAAGTCCGCGATGACCCGGCGCGAGAGGAGCGGCTGAAGTCGGGAGCTACCCCCGCTCACTTCGCACTCGTACGCGGTGACGAGCGCGCCGTCGCCATCGAGTCTGCGTGCGACGGATGCCTCCGTCGGCGAGTGCTCGAGCCACCACGAGCTCGCAGCGAACCATCCGACGGCACCCGCCACGACCCAGATCGCCGTGAGAAACTCGCGCGCACCGCTCGCGACGGACGCCGCGAGACACACCAGCGCCGCGGCGACGCCGATCAAAAAGGACTCGGTCGCACGCCGCAGCACCTGCCCGCGCCAGACGCGGCGAACGTACGCGCGCACCGGAGCCGAGTCCTCGGTATCGAGGTGCGCTACCCGTGCCGTGCTAGCGATCATCGCCGGCTCCGTCCGCAGGCTTGGGTTCGGGCTCGAGCACGGGCAAACGCGCGTCGAGCTCGGCGGAAGGCACACCCAGACGCTCGCGTGAGAAGATCAGCTCGACGGCGCTGTCGCGCGGCGGCAAAAGCCACGCATTCGGAAGCCAGATCGATTGCGAGACGCACTCGGGCAGCGAGCAAGTGAGCAGCGTGTTGCCTTGCTCGAAGAACGAGATGTTGATGAGGTTCCCCTCCAAGTCGGCGGCGAACGCCTGCTCGGTGTCGCTCGCACGTACGCGGACCATTCGGGATCCGAGGAAGACCCACCGGTGGCGCTGCATGCTGCGCCCGCTCGCGAGGTTCCGGAGCAAGTCCTCGACGCGATAGAAGTACGTCTCGCCGTCCGCTTTCCACGCGACGTACATGTAGACGCCGTCGCCGTCGGGGGGCTCGACCCTGAACATCGGCGCGCCGGCGCGCGATTCCTCCGGCGTCGGCTGCGGATCCACGCGGAACCAACGCGCGTTCCGGCCTTGCTCCGCGCCGAGCGCGAGGAGAGCCGCGTTCAATTGGCTGCCGACGACCTCCGTCGCGAACAGGCTCTCGTGAGCGGCACCGTGAAAGTTGACGAGCAAGTACTCGAGGAGATCGTCGCGCACGTCGATCACGCACTTGATCGAGCACAACCCGCGAGCGACGTCCAAATGGATCCCCTGCGCGCGGAACGCCTGCTCGAGTTGCGCGACGCCGGCATCCTGAGCGCTCGCGTTTGCCGGCGCACTGAAGGCGTGCGACGCGACCCACGGCGACATCGCGAGCGCGCTCCAGCCGATCGTGGCGCGCACGACCGCGCCTGCCGCCGCGAGCACGCCGACTTCCGCCATCGCGCTAGATCCCGCCTGCGATGAGCGCGTCACGCGTCACACCCAGCCGGTCCAGATCGCTCTGAACGAGCGCGTAGACCGCTTCGGCGTACGCCCGGATCTCGAACTGCGCGTCCGGCTTCAGCCGCTGCTCGAGGAAGTGCAGCACGCCTTGGAGGGAGACCGTCCAGTACGCCTGACTGTAGAGGCTCTGCGGCAGGAACATGCGCGCGATCTCCTTCGCGACGCCGCGGCGGATGCGCTCCTCGTAGCGCGCGAACGCGTCGCGACACTCGTCCACCATCAGCTCTCGCTCGGCTTCGTGATCGAAGCTCGACGCGAGATCGACCGACGCCTGCTTGTTGCCGTGCGGCGGATTCCCGCGCATCACCTTGGGCACGTAGAACTCGGGCGTCCACTGCACGTAGCGGCCCGACACTTCGTTCCAGCTGCAGCCCTTGTCCGTGTCGAACATCACGTCGAACACTTGCAGGCTCACGGACGCACCGTCGACCGAGTACTGTCGCCAACTGCTGCCGACCTGATACTTGAACGCCTGACGAAACACGATCAGCGGCGCCTTCCAGTGGAAGGTGTAGAACGAGTGACGGTACGGCGACGTGTGGCCGTGCTCCCAAAGGAAGCGGCAGAGCTTCTTGTCCTGCTCGCCGAACTCGGTCTTCTGCTTCTCGTACGAGATGCGGGCCGCGTTGACGACCTTGAGCGCGTGATCGACCTGCATCCGATCCACCAGCGCGACGAAACCGATCCCATCGCCCAGCGTCGGGTGGGCACCTTGCGGCAACGACAGCTGCGAAACGCTCATACTCGGGTCAGTCTAGCTCCGCGCTTCCGGCGGCGTGCATCTGCGCGGCGGGAAGAAACTCGATCAAGTCCGATGCGACGAGCCCGCGCGTACCCAGGCACTGTGCCGCCAGATCCGCGGCGAGGCCGTGGACGTACACCGCGCTCGCCGCCGCATCGAAAGCAGTCCATCCGTCGTGCCGTCGCACGGCGTGATACGCGAGGTACGCCGCGACGATCCCAGTGAGCACGTCGCCCGCGCCCGCCGTCGCCATCCCGGGGTTCCCCGTGTCGTTGACATACACACGATCGCGTCCGGCCACTACCGTGCGATGTCCCTTCAAGCAGCAGATCGCGCCGCTCTCGGCGCTGATCTCGCGAGCCGACTCGATCCGGCCGGACTCGTCGCGCGGGATCTCGCGTCGCAGGAGTCGCGCGGCCTCCCCGGGGTGCGGGGTGAGCACGAGCGCTCCCGTGCGCCGCGTCGGCCGCGCGAGCTCGTCCGCTAGGCAGCTGAGGCCGTCGGCATCGACGACGCTCGCGACATCGACGCGCGAGTAGACGTCGTGAACCAGGCGGCGCGCGAACTCGTCCGTGCCGAGCCCCGGCCCGATCGCGAGCGCGTTCCACGTCGCGGCGCGGAGCTTCGAGTCGCGCGTGTTCGGCTCCGAGAGATCCATCAAGATCGATTCGGGCGACGCGAGCGGCACGATCGTGCGCAGCGACGACGCGCTCCAACCGACGCACACGAGCCCCGCGCCGGCGCGCTGAGCCGCGCGTGCAACGAGCACGGCTGCACCGGGCATGTCGGCGCTGCCGCATACGGCGAGCACGCGGCCCGCGAGACCCTTGTGGGCGTCCGTGGGGAGCGGCGGGGGCGGCGGCGGGCGGTACGCGCTCGCGCTCAACGAACGACCTGGGTCCGGCCGACTTCAATTCCCGCCCAGTTGCGCAGGCGCTTCTCCTCCCACGACGCGAGCGCCTCGAGCTCGCTCGCCGAGGCGAACTCGAATCGACGCAGGAGGTCGACGATCATCGCGTGCAGCGCGCGCGTCCCGCCGTCGTCGATCTTGATCGCCAGTCCACGATCCTTGTCCACGAGACCGATCCCGTAGACGGCCTCGCCGCCCACTTTGGGAAAGAGGCGGCCGTGCGTGACGCGCGCGAGATCCGTGCAGATGCGCTGATGCCGGCCGGCGATCAGCTCCGGGTACGCCGCGACCGACGCGAGCATGCGCCGACACGCGGCGCTGCGTTCGCGCGCGAGCCCGCTCGGGTTCGCGACGCGCGCGAACGCGGTCGCCAATCCGCGGAGCGGCATTCGAAACGTCGGTGCGCTACAGCCGTCGATCGCGCTCGAGAACTCGCTCGGTTCCACGCCGGTCATCTCGAGGACGGCCTTCTTGACGAGGCGCTGAACTTCGCTGTCGGGGTCCAAGTACGCGCGCGGTTCGACGCCCAAATGCACCGCCAGCGCGAGGAAGCCGGCGTGCTTGCCCGAGCAGTTGTTGTGCACCGCGCCCGGCGAACGATGCTCCGCACGCAGCTGCGCGCGTGCTTCGGGATCGGCCGGCATCTGCGGCCCACAGCGCAGGTCGGCGGTCGAAAGTCCGATCCGTGCGAGCAGTCGCTCGACCGTGTCCGTGTGCTGTGCCTCCGCGTTGTGCGATGCGAGCGCGAGCGCGACTTCGGCGTCGGTGAACGCGAAGCGCTGCGCGGCGCCCGTCTCGAACAGCGGCAGCGCTTGGAACGACTTGACCGAGCTGCGCGTGAACACGGGCGCAGACCACGTGCCTTCGCCCTCGATCACCGCGCCGGAGCTGTCGGAGAGCACCCACGCGCCGCGGTGCTGCGACTCTACGTTGTTGCCGCGCCACACGCGCACCAGTACGGGATTCTCGGGGTAGCTCGAGGCGTCTTTCGGGGACAGCTTGGACTTAGGCTCTGTGGAGGATGCCATACGCTGTCGAGCCGCCGATCGGGGCGTTCAATCCTAGCGCTGACGTCGCTCCCCTGGAACGATGGCGAAGCCGCGAAGACGCTGATCCGGCGTGCTGCGGCGCTGTCCATGACGATCGAGACCCACCGAGGAACGAAACCGAGCGCGGACGTGCGCGAGCACGAGAACTCGGTGCATCCCGCGCCCGTCGCAGCGAGGGCGCGCGCGTGGCATCCCGCCGATTGGCTCCTCGGACCCCTGCTCCTGTGCGCGATTGCGGGTGCAGTGTCGCTCGTGTTTCACGGACCCGACGCCCTCTTCGGAATCGCGCTGGCGTGCTTCGCCGCGCTCGGCGTCGCATGGCTCCTCGTGTGTGTGTTCTCGTCCGCGCGCGCCGATCGCACATGCCCCGACTGCGGTCGCGAGGAGCTCCGTCGGCTCGACCCTCACAGCACGCGTGGTGTAGTCTGTCGCACGTGCGGAAGACTCGATCGCGAGCAGAGCTCGTTCCTCATGGCGGAAGAGGAAGGACCGATCGAGCGGATCGTGATGCAGGAACGACGGCGGAAGCGGCAGTGACGATGTTTCGACTCTTGCGCGCGAATATGCGGCCGCGCTTGCGGCGCGCGCACCTTCGAGGTGAGCCGCGGTGCCCGAGCGCTCGAGGTGAGTTGTCGTGAAGGACCCGATGGATGGCACGCGGATGGTCGAGCTCACGCTCAGCCGGATCGTGATCCACGAGGGCTCGAACGAGCAGTACATCTTCCTGAAGGAGCAGAAGGGCAAGCGCGGGTTCCCGATCGTGATCGGAACGTCGGAAGCGGGCGAGATCCGTCGGGTCGTCAACGGCCTTCAGCCCGAGCGGCCGCTGACGCACCAGTTGACCCACGACGTGATCCGCGCGCTGGGCGGCGAACTGACGCGCGTCGACATCGTCGACCTGCGCAACAACACGTTCTTCGCGCAGCTCGTTCTCCAAAAGGAAGGCGGCGAGCTCATCGCGGTCGTCGACGCGCGTCCGAGCGATGCGGTGGCGCTGGCGCTGCGCGCGAAGTGTCCGTTGCGCGTGACCGAGTCGGTGCTCGAGCGCGTGCGAACCGACACGAGCGGTCCGGATCCGACGCCGGACATCGGCGACGAGGGTGCGGCTCCGTAACGCAGACGCGGCTCGCAAGCGACATCACCAATCGCGCGGCTCGCAAGCGCGATCCCGACGCGCGCAGCTTGCAAGCGCGATCCTCGGGTGCGAGGCTTTCCGCCTGCGCGGAGGCGTGGCAGAGCGGCTGAATGCAGCGGTTTTGAAAACCGCCATGTCGCAAGGCATCAGGGGTTCGAATCCTCTCGCCTCCGCCATCTCGCGCGCGGCATCGACCGCAACTCGCCGACTCGCGCCTCACTCCATGGCTGAGAAGAAGACCACCGGCTACGTCCACGGGTTCACGCAGGCCGAGCAAGAGCGGCTCTACCCACAAGCGCGCTTCGTGGAGCACCGCGTCCACGACCGACTCCCCTACCGGCGCAGCAAGCAGATGATCGAGGTCGGCTGCGGCGTCGGCGCGCAGACCGAGATCCTGCTGCGCCACTTTCCCGACCTGCACATCACCGGCGTCGACCGGTCGGAGACGAACCTCAACCAAGCTCGGCGGCACACCGAGAAGCTGCCGTGGGCGCAGGGCCGTCACGAGTTCGTGATCGGCGACGCCGGAAACCTGCAGTTCGAGGCCGACCGATTCGACTCCGCGTTCCTGTGCTGGATCCTGGAGCACGTCGCCGATCCGACGCTCGTGCTCTCCGAGACGCGCCGAGTGCTGCGCGCGGGATCGCCGATCGTCGTCACGGAAGTGCAAAACGCGACGTTCTTCGTCGAGCCGTACAGCCCCCACACGTTGAGCTATTGGATGGCGTTCAACGACTTCCAGCTCGAGCTCGGAGGCGATCCGTTCGTCGGCGCGAAGCTCGGCAACATGCTCCAAGCGGTCGGGTTTCGAGACATCACCACCGAAGTGAAGACGATCCACCTCGACAATCGCGTGCCCGGAGAACGGGCCGAGTTCATCGCGTATTGGACCGAGCTGCTCCTGAGCAGCGCCGACGGTCTTCAGAAAGCGGGCAAAGTCTCGACCGATGTCGTCGAAGGCATGAAGAAGGAGCTGCAGGAGGTCGCGCACAACCCGAACGCCGTCTTCTTCTACGCGTTCGTGCAGGCCCGCGCGGTCGCGTGGTGAGCCCGCCGAGCGAGTGCGCCTTGCCGCCTCCTCCGCACGCCAGTACGATTCCGCGCCGATCAGCGGAGAGGTGGCAGAGTGGCCGAATGCGCCGGCTTGCTAAGCCGGTGAGTCCTTTATTGGGCTCCGAGGGTTCGAATCCCTCCCTCTCCGCCAATACGCCAGGTTCGCCCAATTCCCCTATTTCCATGGTACGGACCAAGGCGGTCGAGGGGCATTCATGACGAACCGGATCGGTGCCGGCCGGCTGAGCCTCGCGTTCGGACTAGCCGTGTGCTCGAGCTGTGCCGCGCAACGCGAGTTGCGTATTTCGTCCGACCCTCCGGGCGCGCTCGTGCTCCTCGACGATCAAGTCGTGGGCTCCACGCCGTACTCGCTCTCGTTCGAGGCGTACGGCACACGCCGCGTCACGCTGTATCTCAACGGCTACCGGACGAGTTCGCGCCTCATCGAGCTCATTCCGCCATGGTACGCGCGCTTCCCGATCGACCTCTTCAGCGAGGTGTTGATCCCCGTCGGTTGGAAGGACACGCACGTGGCCGACTTCACGCTCGAACCGGAGAGCGGCGAGGTGACGGAGCCCGACCTGCGCGAGGTGCTCGAGCGCGCGGAGAACTTGCGCCGCGCGACACCAGCACGGCCCAGCGCTTGGGCAGCTTGAACGCACTGAGCCGTTGTTTGGCAGCTGCGGCGAGCGAGGCCGCGTCCCAATGAACACCCGCCACCGGAATAACCGCCGCACCGATTGCCTTTGCGCCATCGATTATCAGGTCAGTAGCGAAGGCGCGGGCGATGCC
>JANLUN010000469.1:0-2655 GCA_031363505.1 Planctomycetota bacterium
CGAGCGTCAGCTTGCTGATCTCACCTTGGATCGAGTCGCTGCCGGTCTCGAGCCCGGTGTAGATCTCGACGCAGCCGGCGTCGCGCATGAGCTTGAACAGCTCGAGCTTCATGCCGTTCAGCCGAGTCTGGCAGCGCCACTCGATACGCGTGTTCAGTCCGCGCGCGATCAATCCTTCGCAGATCGCCTTCGTGTGCTTGCGGTCCAGCGTGAAGATCTGGTCCTGGAACATGATCCGCCGCACGCCGTACTTCTCGACGAGCTCCTGCACTTCGTCGAGCACTTGCTCGGGCCGGCGCTTGCTCTGGATGTCGCCGAACATCTGCTTGTAGCAGTAGCCGCACGGCATCGGGCAACCGCGCGACGTCTCGAGCATCGCGAACGGAGTCTCCGGCGCCGCGTTGTCGCGGTAGCGATCCATCGGCAGGAGGTGCCACGCGGCCGGCGGGAAGTCCGCGTACTTGACCGGGTTCGCCTCGTCGGGATTGTGGACGAAGTCGCCGCCGTCGCGGCGCCAGCTCACCGACTTGACGGAGCTCCAATCGTTACCCGTCACCTCACCGCGCGCAATCGCGCCGAGCGCGGCGAACGAGACCGGTTCGGTCTCTCCACGCAGGACTGCGTGCACCATCGGAATCCGGCGCAGGATGTCCGCGGGGTAGATCGAACCGTGCGGGCCCTCGAACAGCACGTGCTTCGGCGCGAACGCCGGCTTCGGCGAAGCGTTCGCCGGAGCACCGTATTGCTGCGCGTCGCCTTGCGACGCGCGAGGGCCGAACAGCGTCGCGAAGAAACGGTCGACGTACGTGAGGTCCGGGATCGGCAGCTCCCACGCGTCCGTGCGCTCCGAGCTGTAATAAAGGACGTCGGGAGCGAACTCGCGGATGCGTGCCGCGGTCTCGGCGTCGCTCCAGCCCATCACGTGAGCGTCGAGGAACTGGATCTCCCAGCCGCCCTGCTGCTCGAGCCACGCGGCCACGATCGTGGTGGACAGGGGCTGCCAACGGCGGGTCTTGCGGAACGCGTAGTTGCGCTGGAAGACCGGAATGGTGGGGTTGACGATGCTGATCTTCATCGATGGGCGGGGACGCGGACCGCCCAGGATACCAGACGAACCATACCCTGGTTCGTCGTTCGGAGGCGGCCGGTCAAGGCTTCCCGAGTCGTTGGATCCGCTCCAACTCGGCCGTGTGACGGTCCGCGCACTCCTGGTCACGGGCCGATGCGCACACCTGTGCCAACAGCGCGTGAGCACCGGCGTGGTCCGGCGCGAGCTTCACGGCGGCTTCGAGCGTCGCGCGCGCGCGGACGGGGTCAGGGAGCTCGGAGTACGCTCGCGCGAGCAGGACGTAGGTGTCCACGTCGGCGGGTCGTTCCGAGAGGGCGCGCTCCAGCTCGGCGATCCCCTCGGGAAGGCGGCCGCTCGCGCACAGCATTCCGCCCAGATTGACCCGCGCCTCGACGAGGGTCGGATCGAGCGCGAGCGCCTCATGGAACCGATCGATCGCTTCGGCGAACCGGTTGGCGGTGCCGGCTTCGAGTCCGCGCAGGAAGACCTGTCGCGCGCGTTGCGAACGGGCGCGCGTTGCTTCGGTCTCCGCGCGCGCCGCGTTCTGTTCGACGCCCGCGGTCACCCACAGCCAACCGACGGGCAGCATCAGCGCGGCGAAGGCGACGCCGCTCGTCGTGAGCTTCCCGCCGATTCGAAAGCGATGCCGTTGCAGCGAGACGTCGCGCTCGTAGAAGAGGCGCATCCACTGCACGGCGAGGTACGCCAACGTCGACGACAAGCCCAGCGCGAACAGGAACGGCACCGAGTTGCGATAACCGCGGAACACGAGCATCGCGACGAGGAACAGCGCGCCGAGCAAGAGCTGCTCGGGGAGCGCGTAGTCCTCGGCGCGCTTCGCCTTTCCACGGAAGAGCAGCGCGACGGCGAACGCGCCGGCGGAGAGCACGCCGACCAGCCGCCAGTCGATGCCGCCCTCGAACGACATGAAGACGCACAGCGTCGCCACGATGAAGCCGAGCAGGACGGCGAGTGACGTCCTGCGGCCTTTCAACACGGCGGACAACTGCCGGCGCGGCTTCGTCGCGATCGCGGGCGCGCCAAAGCCCAAGTACAACGCGTCGTTCGGACAGACGCTGACGCAGTCGAGGCACTTCATGCAGCCCGGATCGACGACGGCGCCGTAGTCGCGCACCTCTTGGTGCACCTTGACGTTCGACGTGCACACCGCGGTGCAGTGACCGCAACCTTCGCAGGCATCCGTCACGCGGATTCGCAGCGGAGCGAGCTGATCGACGACGCCGAAGATCCCGCCGTACGGACAGCCGTAGTTGCAGAAGCCCTTCGACCCGAGGAAGTAGACGATCGCGAACCCGCACACGAAGAACGTGGTGAGCGCGACAGGCCAGCTCGGGAACGTCGCCCAAAACGATTGCGTCGTCCACTGCACCGTTTGCGCGGAGAGATCCTGTCCGTGGATCGCACGCTGCACGAGCGGCGCGAGGAACATGTAGGTGAACGCGAGCCACGGCACCGCGCCGAGGAGACCCAGGTTCACCATGCGCGGCTGGATGCCGAGCTTGCGGAGCAACCAGCGCGCTCCGTCTTGCAACGCGACCACGTGACACGCCCAGCCGCAGAACCAG
>JANLUN010000547.1:0-1668 GCA_031363505.1 Planctomycetota bacterium
CTCATCGCCACGAAGTTCGGGCAGACACTGCAGCAGCATGGGCCCGAGGCCGTGGCCATGTACGGCTCCGGACAGTGGACCGTGTTCGACGGCTACGCGGCGCTCAAGTGGGTCAAGGCGGGGCTCAAGACCAACAACCTCGACCCCAACGCGCGACTCTGCATGTCGAGCGCGGTCTCGGGTTTCCTCACGCAGTTCCAGAGCGACGAGCCGATGGGCTGCTACGAGGACCTCGACGTCGGCCACGACTTCGTGCTGTGGGGCAACAACATGGCGGAGATGCACCCCGTGCTCTTCAGCCGCATCTTGGAGAACAAGCGCCAGAACCCGCTGGTGCGCATCGTCGACATCGCGACGCGGCGCACACCGACGAGCGACTACGCCGACATGTACGTCGAGATCAAGCCGGGAACGGATCTCGCGCTCGCCAACGGCGTGCTCCACCTGCTCGTCGAGAGCGGCCGGATCGACGGCGAGTTCTTGGCCGAGAACTTGGTGTTCAAGCGCGGCATCGAAGATGCGCAAGCGATCGGCTACGGCTGCTACGGCGAGCAGGCGCACCACTACGACTTCCAAGACGAAGCTCGCAATTCCTCGCTCGAGGAATTCCGCGAGTTCCTGAAGAGCTACTCACCGCCGGAAGTCAGCGCGATCACAGGCGTGAGCGAGGCGCACATCCGCTCGCTCGCCGACATGTACGGCGACCCTTCGCGCGGCACCGTCAGCCTGTGGTGCATGGGCGTGAACCAACATGTACGGGGCACGTGGATGAACAACCTGATCACGAACTTGCACCTCGTGACGGGGAAGATCAGCCGACCGGGCAACAACCCGCTGAGCCTGACGGGACAACCGTCGGCGTGCGGCACGGTGCGCGAGGTCGGCACGCTGCAGAATCGTCTCCCGGCCGACATGGTCGTCACGAATGAGGACCACCGGAAGAAAGCCGAAGACATCTGGGGCGTGCCCCACGGAACGATCCCGGCCAAGCCCGGGCTGCACGCCGTCGACATGTTCCGCGCGTTCGCGCGCGGCGAGATCAAGGCGATGTGGATCCAGACGACGAACCCGTGGGTCACGATGCCGAACCTCGCGCGCTTCCAGCGCAAGCCCGGCGACGGAGCGTTCCTCGTCGTCAGCGACATCTATCCGACGCCCACCACCGATGTCGCCGACTTGATCCTCCCGTCGGCGGCGTGGGTCGAACGCGAAGGCGTGTTCGGCAACACGGAGCGGCGCACGCAACAGTGGGACAAGCTCGTCGAACCTCCCGGTGAAGCGCGCGAGGACGCGTTGCAGATCATCCAAGTCGCGCGGCACATGGGCATGGGGAACCTCTTCCCATGGCCCGACGACGATTGGCACGCGCCGATGTTCGAAGAGTACCGGCGCTTCACGACCGGCACGGGCAAGGACCTCGCGAGCTACGCCGACCTGCGCAAGACGCGCGGCATGCTCTGGCCCGTCGTCGACGGCAAGGAAACGCGCTACCGGTACGCGGCGGGTCACGATCCGTACGTCAAGAAGAAGAGCGGCGTGCACTTCTACAAAGCCAAGGGCTACGGCGAGCGCGCGGCGGTGTGGCTCCGCCCCTACCAACCGCCGGCCGAAGTGCCCGACGAGAGCTTCCCGTTCTGGTTGTGCACGGGCCGCGTGCTCGAGCACTGG
>JANLUN010000579.1:0-3806 GCA_031363505.1 Planctomycetota bacterium
GCGCGTGGTAATCGGCGATGAAGTAGAAGCACTCGACGCCCGTCTGTGCGAGCTCGATGTGTTGCTTGATCGCGCCGAAGTAGTTCCCAAGGTGCGGGCGACCGCTGGGCTGGATCCCGCTGAGTACGGTGGTCATGGAACGCTCGCGCCCTCGCCGAAACCTCGGAGTCGGACCTTAGCAGGCACTCGGTGGAGCGGCAAGCCGCGCTGCGCCCGTGCTTCGCGCTTGCAACGCGACCAGTGAGTTCGACAATCGCCGCGGCGTCGAGTCGCCGTCGACGAGTCATGGGAACACCTCCGCGCAGAACGCCCGCTCAGGAATGCGCGCAGTGACGCACTTGCGTCGTGTGCTCGCTGCGCTCGCGCTCGGCGCGCCCTGCGCGATCGGTGTCGGCTGCGCCGGATTCTCCAGCGAGCGCCACCTCGCGCCGCTCTTCACCGAGCTGTCGACGGCGGGCGGAGGAACGGAGATCGAGGCGCTCGGCGGCGCCGTGCGCGTGCGACGGTCGGCGCCGCATGGTTTCTACGAGCAGTGGGCCGTCAGGCCGCTCGCGATCCGCGATCTCCACCCGGATGGAAGCTACATCACGCACTTTCTCACGCCGCTCGGCATCGAGAAGAATCTCGACCCCGAGTACGTGTGGCAGCTCCTGCCGATCGCGCGCTACAGCCGCACGGAACGCGCGGACGGGGATCGCGAGTGGACGTTCATCTCGCTGCCGGGCATCTACTGGGCGCGCACGAGCGACGGCCGCATCTTGCGCGCTTGGTTCCCGTTCGGCGGCGTGCTCGAGAACTTCCTGAGCTTCGATCGGATCGAGTTCGTGCTGTTCCCGCTGTACACGCGAACCGAGCGCTCGGGCAACTCGAGCTACCAGTTCCTGTGGCCGTTCTTCGCGTACACGCACGGCCCGACCGCGTCGGGCGGACACTTCTGGCCGTTCTACGGGCGCTCGACGCTCGAGGACGGCTACGACCGATTCTTCATTCTCTGGCCGATCTTCCACTGGCACGAGAACCGACTCGCGCTCCCGCCCGAGCAGCGGGAAGTGAAGTGGATGTTCTTCCCAATCATCGGGCAGACGCGACGCGGCACGTTTCGCAGCACGACCGTGCTGTGGCCGTTCTTCGGTTACGCGGAGGATCCCTCGACGGGGTTTTGGTCGTGGGACGGCCCGTGGCCGCTCGTGCGCTTCATGGACTCGCCCAAGGAGGGCACCTCGCGCTTCCGGTTGTGGCCGCTCTTCTGGGACTACCACGGCGACGGACTCGACTCGCGCTGGATCGTGTGGCCGCTCGTCAACGTGCGCCACGAAGAGTACGAGAACGCGACGAAGAACAGTGTCTACCTGATCCCGTTCTGGCAGAACTGGAAACGCGTCGACGCGGATGCCGGACGCTCGTCGTACCAGAAGCTGTGGCCCTTCTACGAGATCGCACGCACGGGAGAGCAGTCGTATC
The DNA here is from genome assembly GCA_031363505.1 of Planctomycetota bacterium. GTDB lineage: Bacteria > Planctomycetota > UBA1135 > UBA1135 > JANLUN01. The sequence continues at coordinate 1,462 of JANLUN010000579.1, forward strand.
GTTGGGCGTTCCCGGCGCTGAATCCGTTGTGGCGCACGATCGAAGTCGACGAGATGTACTCCTGGATCTACGAGCTCTATACGCGCGAGCGCGACCACGAGCACATCAAGGAACGCACGTGGCTCGGACTCTGGCGACGCGAGAAGGACGCCGACGAAGATCGTTCCTCGCTCGTCGGCGTGTGGGCGGGACGGCGCTACCGCGAAGACGGTCGCACCGTGCACGAGACCTCGCTGCTCTTCGGTCTGATCCGCTGGCGCACGCGCGAGGGCGGCTCGCTCGAATGGATGTGGCCGTCGTTGCCCGGACCCGGATGGCCGCTGAAACGCGTGCCTCGCGCGGCTTCTGACGCGCTCCCCTCACCCCCATGACGCTCTTGCGCGGGTTCTTCCGATTTTGCGAAGGGATCGGATTCCAGATCGAGCTGCTCGCACAGGTCACCGTGCGCCTAGGCCACGTCATGGCGCGCCGCCGCCCGATCGCGGAGCACATCTACCAGAGCGGCATCCAAGGCGTGCACGTCGTGCTGCTGGTCGGCTTGTTCATCGGGATGATCGTGGCGCTCCAAACCGGCATCGAGCTCGCACGCATCGGACAACAAGATCAAATCGGAACGATCGTCGCCGTGACGATGGCGCGCGAGATGGGACCGTTCATCACCGCGACGATCCTGGCCGCGACGTCGGGCAGCTCGATGGCGGCCGAGATCGGCACGATGGCGGTGAGCGACGAGCTCGCGGCGCTCGAGGTCCTCTCCGTCGATCGCATCAAGTTCCTCGTGCTGCCGCGCGTCGTCGCGCTGGCGATCACGGCGCCGCTGCTCACGGTCCTGTGCGACACGATCGGCATCCTCGGCGGCGGTTTCGTGGCCGAGTCGCAACTGCACGTGACGTACCAGCTCTACACGCACTCGGCGATCGAGGCGCTGCGCGATCCCGCGTCGATCGTCGCGCTACCTAAGGACCTCTACAGCGGACTCTTGAAGTCGTGCGTGTTCGGCGTGCTCATCTCGATGATCGGATGCAGCAGCGGGCTCCAAGCGCGCGGCGGCGCGCTGGGCGTCGGCCGCGCCACGCGTCAAGCGGTGCGCGACTCGATCATCGCGATCATCATCGCGAACTACTTCATGACCTGGTTCATGTACCAGGGCTGAGCGCCATGGCCGAGACGATCATCCGCTTCGACGATGTCCACAAGAGCTTCGGGACGCAGAACGTCCTGACGGGGCTCTCGTTCAGCGTCGAGCGCGGCAAGACACTCGCGATCATGGGGCCGTCGGGCACTGGGAAATCGGTGGTACTGCGTCACGTCATCGGGCTCCTCAAGCCGGACCGCGGCCGCGTGGAGGTCGAGGGCGCGGACGTGCAGAAGCTCTCGAAGGCCGAGCTCTCGGCGCTGCGCAAGCGGATGGGCTACCTCTTTCAAGAAGGCGCCCTCATCAACTGGCTCAGCGTCGGCGAGAACGTCGCCCTGCCGCTGCGCGAGAACTCGCGCATGAAGGACGGCGAGATCCGCGAGCGGGTGCAAGCGAAGCTCGAGCTCGTCCACATCCCCGATGCGTGGGACAAGATGCCCTCGCAGATCTCGGGCGGCATGAAGAAGCGCGTGGGGCTCGCGCGCGCGCTGATCAGCGATCCCGAGATCATCCTCTACGACGAGCCCAACGCGGGCCTCGACCCGGAGATCGCGGCGTCGATCAACGAGCTCATGCGCGAGATCTCGTCCGGGCTCACGGTGACGAGTCTCGTCGTCGAGCACCGCGTCGCGTGCATCAAGAAGGTCGCCGACGAAGTGCTCTTCTTGGAGGGCGGCCGCGCACTCGTTCAGCTCCCGCCGAAAGAGTTCTTCTCATCCGACCATCCCCGGCTCCGGCAGTTCCTGGGCACCGATCCGGATTGAAACAGCGGTCACCTCGGTTCCGTGACGTTTGATAGCGACCCGCTGAGGGCGTAGGTTGCGGGGAATCGCGGAGAGGCTCATGTCCATCCAACGCTCGGTTCTGATCGGCCTGTTCTTCCTCGTCGCGCTCTCCGTCCTGGGCTACTACACGCTCTTCCTGACCAACTTCACGTTGTTCAAGGATCAGCCGGAGCTCACCGTCCAGTTCTCGCAGGCCAACGGATTGCGCGAGGGCGACTCGGTGCTCGTCGCCGGTGTGCGCTGGGGACGCATCAAAACGATGACGTTCGATCCCACCGCGCCTAACGACCGTCGCATCACGGTGACGGCGGTCCTCGACGATCCGCTCGTCCTGCGCGAGGGCTTCGAGATCCGGATCGAGGACGCTACGTTGCTCGGGGGGCGCAATCTCAGCATCGATCCGGGGCCGCCGGAAGAGACGCCCG
>JANLUN010000589.1:0-1826 GCA_031363505.1 Planctomycetota bacterium
ATGATCGACGCGGACGTGACGTAGTTCGCGAGCTTGCCGTCGTGGATCGATCCGTCTGGTCGTTGGAGCGACACGATCCACGCGAGGCCTTTGTCGATGCACGACTGGACTTCCTTCGCGCGCGGCTCGGGAACGGCGAGCAGCGCGCCGATCGCCATCGCCGTCGTACCCGCGTCCGGTTTGCCGGGCGCGCCGAACTTGCCGTCGGGGCCGGCGCCGGCGAGATACTTCGCACCGCTCTCGAGTGCGGCGAGCGTCTTGGCGCGATCGCTCTGCTCGAACGCGGGCAGTGGCTTCGCGCTCGTCGCGGCCGGCGCCGCCTTGGGTGCGATCTTCGGCGCCGCGCGTGACAGGTACACCGAGCTCTTCGCCGTCGCGAGAATCTTGCCTCCGGCGCCGTCCCAGGAGCCGTCCGTGCCGCGCGCCTTGAGGATCGCATCGACGCGCGTGCGCAGCTCTTCCTTAGATTCCGGCAGCTCTTCGTCGCCCCAGCCCGGGCCCTGCTTGTCCTTCGATGCGGCATCCTGACCGATGTAGGCGAGCGCCTTCGCGATCGCGGGCTTCGTCGTCTCGTCAGCGTGCAGCGTCAGCGCCGCCGCTGCGAGGCGCGTCTGCTCGGCGATCTTCTCTTTCGGCGCGCTTGCATCGTGGATCGAGCCGTCCGGTGCTTGCTTCGAGATGAGATAGTCGAGTGCGCGCGCCACGAACGGTCCGTCGGCGCGCACGTACCGGCGCGGTGACTCAACCATCGCGCGCAGCACCCACGCGGTCGTCTCGACACCCGCGGCGTAGCTGCCGTCCCTCGCGTCTTGTTGACCGCGCATCCAGCGCAGCGCACCGTCGATGTCCGACTTGACGTCTATCTCGAGGGACTTGGCTTGCGGTGCTGCGGCTGGCTGGGCTTGGACCGCGGAGTACGCGGGCGATTGAATCGACAGAACGGCGAAAGCCACGACGATCGACGCGATGGTGGTGCGCATGCGCGACATACTAGCCGCGCGCTTCGTGGTTTCTATCCTGGCGACGCGCCGTCACACCCCATGAGCTCCGATCGACGCCCCGCCTTCAAGCCGCTCGAGTTCCACCGCATCCCGCCGAGCGAGATGCTCGCGCGCGCTCGCGAATGTAAGCGCGAACTCGCGCTCCGCCGGAGCGTCCGTGAGTTCAGCGCCGAGCCCGTGCCCGCCGGGCTCATCGACGAGTGCATCGCCGCGGCCGGGTCGGCGCCGTCGGGCGCGAATCGACAACCGTGGACGTTCGTCGTCGTCACAGATCCCCCCGTCAAGCGCGCGATCCGCGAAGCGGCCGAAGCGGAAGAGCGCGTCAATTACTCAGAGCGCATGGGCGACGAGTGGCTCGCCGCGCTCGAACCGCTCGGCACGAACGCCGACAAGCCGTTCCTCGAGATCGCGCCGGCGCTCATCGTCGTGTTTCGACACGTGTACGGAGTCGGCGTGCCGCTGGAGCGCAGGCAGCTCGCGACGGAGCCGAACTCGGAGCTCCACTACAAGAACTACTACACGCAGGAGTCGGTCGGCATCGCGACGGGTTTCCTGCTCGTCGCGCTCCACCACGCGGGGCTTGTCGCGCTGACGCACACACCGAGTCCGATGGGCTTCCTGCAGAAGATCCTCGGTCGCCCGGAGAACGAGAGGGCGTACGTGTTGATTCCGGTCGGTTATCCGGCGCCGGACTGTCAGGTGCCCGACATCTCACGCCGCGCGCTCGACGACATCCGTATCCAGCGCTAACCGAGCGGCGCGAGCTTCACTGCCGTTCCGTACGCGAGGAACTCCGCCGCTCCGCTCGTCACCTCGCTCGTCGCG
>JANLUN010000625.1:0-15705 GCA_031363505.1 Planctomycetota bacterium
GACCGTCGACTCCTCGAGGCCTCTGGCGAACTCAACTGAATCAATGCGGAATCAAACTCACGCCCGAACCGTCGACGTTCTCTCCGGTGTTTTCGTAGCGCTCGTCGTGGCTGCTTGCGGGGGCGGATCGTCGAGTGACGACACCGCCGGTAGCAACTTCACGCTCGAATCGAGCTCGCTGATCGACGGAGCGACTTGGGAGATCAACCGGCCGATCGAGTTCACGTTCACGAGTGACGTCGATTTTTCGACCGTCAATCAAAACTCGATCAGCGTGCGCCGTGTCGGCGGCGCGCCCGCCACCGGGACGTTTACGATGATCGACGAGCGCACCGTCGCGTTCCGTCCAGCTTGCCCGACCAAGGCCGACTACTCGGACGCGGGTCTCCTGCCCGGCGGGGTCACGTACGAGATCGTGATTCGCGGAGAGAACAGTGGCTCGAGCGTGCGGTCGACGACCGGCGAGCCACTCGGTGTCGAGCAGACGATGCACTTGATCACCCCTGCGTCGACGCTCCCCACCGTCCTCTTCATCGACGGGGGATTCGGCCCGCCGCGCGCCGTGATCGGCCAACCTGCGGGAAGCTACGTGGAGAAGGGCGCAGATCCGTCGAATCGCGAGTACTTCGCTGACCCTGCGGATCCCGTCACGGGCGCGAGCACACCGGCGAATTTCGAGTCCGCGCTGAACCTGTACAGCGACACCGATAGCCAGGTCGCGATCATCGTGGTGGTGAATCAGCCGGTCGATCCGAGCGAGAGCAACGTCAGCGCCGACAACGTGCGCCTCGAGTACGACACGCTCTCGGGCTCGCCGACTACCTGGGCGAATGTTCCGCACACGGTCGAGCTCGTCGCGAATTGCACGGAGTCCGGCGCCGTGCTGCGCATCACACCGAGCGGGATCCTGCCGCAAGGCCGGCGCGTGCGCGTGGTGCTCGCCACACTGTTCAAAGACATCGTCGGCAATGGAAACGTCGTGTCGCTGGCGATCGCTTCGTTCAAGGTCGGCGAAGCGCTCGACCCGGAACCGCCGAACGATCCCGGTGACGGTGCGGACGAAGTGCTCGAAGAATTCGTCGTGAGCGGCGACGACCCCGATTCACTCGAAGATGCCGATGCAGCCTTCGCCGACGCTCGGGCGGTGTGGAGTGGTGGCAAGCTCTCGGCCGCTTTCGCGTTCGACGGAACGGGTGGCCCTCCGAACGGCAACTTCGACTGGGAGATTGGGACCGAAGGCGCCGCGGCCGTGGAGCAAGCGATCCTGGACACGACGTTCACCCAGATCACGAATATCGACAACACGGCGTCGACATCGGTCGTCAACGGCCGAGTCGACATCCGCAATCTCACGATCTGGCCCAATGGGCGGCTCGTGATCCAAGGGCCGAACCCCTGCACGATCCTCGCGTCGGGCACGGTCACGATTCACGGCAAGTTGATCGTGAAGGGCAACAACAACCGTGGGGTCTCCTCGTTCAACACGGCGCACATCCCCGAGCTCGGATCGGCCGGCCAAGCAGGTGGCGGAACCGGCGGCACGGGCAGCCCGCTGACGAGTCAGTCGGACCCGCAGGGCCTCGATGGTTTCGGTGCGTTCGCGGTTCCGAACGGGGGCGGTGGAGGTGGGGAGTCTGGATACAGCGATGGCGGTATCAACTCTCGACGTCCGGGTGGTGGCGGCGGCGGAACTTTGGGACACGACGCGCTGCTCCCCACGCCGAACCCGGAGGGCTGCCCGGATCAAGCGATCATCGGGCTCGACGGGGAACCTGGATTCAACGGATCGATCGGCAACGACAACTTCACGAACAGCGGCGCACTCAGCGGGCCGAATCAGCAACCGAAGGGTGGTGCGCTCGGACCGCGCCCGTTCAGCGACACCGACGTGCAAGGCGATCCGCTCGACGAGAACGATTTCTGGGGCACGATGTTCACAGCGCAAGGTGAGCTCATCCGCGGCGAGCTCTCGCGGCCTTGGGCCGGTGCTGGCGGCGGTGGCGGCGGCGACTCCGTGAAGTCGTTGACCTTCCCGCAGGTTCCCTTCAGCGTTCTCTTCAACCTCAAGGGTTGTGGTGGCGGCGGCGGCGGCGGTTCGATCACGATCCTCGCTCTCGGCGACATCAAGCTGGTCGGTTCCGGCAGCATCGATGCCTCGGGCGGCGTCGGCGGCGGCGGTGAGAACACCAACGGAACCAACCGAATCGGTGGCGGATCCGGCGGTGGGTCGGGAGGTCACATCATCCTGCAGACCGCATCGAAGATCGATCTCTCCAGCGTCACGTTGGACGAGGACGGAAACCTATACCCCTCGTCGTCGGCGGGCGGACTGTATGCGGTCGGCGGCCAGGGTGGGGAAGGCCAATTCGGCGTGGGCGGTGCTCAGGCCAACGGCATTCCCACGAGCCCTCTCAAGGACGCTCTGCCTCCGAATAGCTATCCCACCACCGGGGCAAACCCCGGCCCGTGCAGGGTGCTCGACAACGTGGTCGGTGACACGGGCACGACCGCGAGCGCCGGCCCGATCGACGTCGTATTCAATTGCGGTGGCGATGGAGGGCCCGGCATCATTCAACTGCATGCACCGGCGCTCGAAGACATTCTGCCGCCCACGGGGGGACTCGCCACGATCGGGCGCTGCGTCCGGCCGAACCCGATTGGGTCGACACCGGACAACGTCGACGATCCCTCGGCGCCGTGGGACCTGCTCCTCCCGATCTTCAGTCGATTCTCGACGGCGCAATCCAAGTGGATTCCGCTCGGCACAGCAGCGGTCGAGCCGAGCTCGACGACGCCGGATCCCGTCAACTTCTTGTTCGACGGAACCGACACCGACGGCGTCGGAGTTCAGGGTGCGATCGAGACCGACGGAGTCGGCACGGCTGCTGTCGTTCGTCCGTTGCCTTCGATCCTCACGCCGACGACGCTTGCGACCGAGCCGACTCTGCCGTTCATCACGGCGGACAAGCGCACGATCGTGCTCGATCGGACTACATTGACCGACGACATCTACGTTCGGAATCCTGCCTTGCTGCGTCGATTCGAGCTGCGGCTCACGCAGCCGGGACTGCAGAAGAGCTTCGATGTCGCGTCGGCGGAGCTGGGCTCTGGGAACGAGTTGCGTTTGACGGTGACGGGCACGGGTACGCCGCTCACCGGCTTCGGGTTCGGCGCCACGGTCCTCGTTCGGCCGCGCTTCTTCCGTGTGATCACGGACGGTACGCCGGACTCGTTGCCTGCCTCGAGTCTGATCGTGATCCAGTTCCAAGCAGCCCCCGCCAACCAGCAGGGGTCGCCGATCACGACCGTGGGACCGCTCGGTGCAACGGACTGGGTGCCTGACATCGAGACCATCAACACACACCCGAATATCGCGAACTTCCGCTTCATTCGATTCCGCGTCACTTTCGACATCGTCGCGGACGGCGGACAGCTGAGCTTCGAGACCCCGATTCCAAGCCTCGACTTCTTCCGTATACCGTTCCGATTCTGAGCGAGCCGCTGCGCGGCGTTCACGCGACCCTGATTCACGAGGCCCGGTGCACACCGGGCCTCGTCGTTTCCGGGCTTCGCGATTCGAAGCCAGCGCGAAAGGCTCTCCACGACTGCGCGCGACGCCCGGTGGCACGCGGAACTCTCCGTCGGGGCTGAATCCGCGGGTGGAATGCGACGCGCAGCGAGCTGTCAGGCGCGCGGGGACGCGGGTGCTCTCGACGCAACGCCGAGCTCTGGATGGCCGCGCGAACCTTCAGGTGCGCGCGTCGAAGTGGTTCAATGCAAACGTGAGCGCATCTCTCACGACGAACGCCGCGGACTCACGCGGCGGCGCGCGCGAGTTGGCCCACCGTGCCAAGTACGTGTTCACGAGACGCCTCCGTGACCTCGGGAACCTCGCTCGCGCCGCGAGTGAGCGGTACTCCCTCGAGTGGACGATCCCGGTGCTCGCGTCCGCGCTGATCTCGGCATCCTGCAGTCGTGCCGCGGCGCCGGCGCGCGCGCTGCACCATCGGCTCACCCGTCCCGCGAACCCCGACGGCGTCTTCCTCAACGAGGATCTCGTCTTCTACTTCTCCGACGACGTCGATCGCACGTCGGTGACGAGAGACAGCGTCCGCATCATGGCTGCGGACGGAATGCAGGCGCACGGAGCGCTGTCGGTCGACGGCGCCAGCGTTCGATTCACTCCCGATCCGGTTCTCGCCGCAGACTTGTCCGACGGTGGGTATCGCCCCGACAGTCAGTACACGGTCGAGATCCGCGGTTTTCCGAATCCCGATGGGGTGCGGGGAGCGCACGGCGAGCCGCTCGAATCGACCTACCGCTGGTCGTTCCGCACGGTGCGGCTGACCACGCCGCGCACGGCGCTCCTTTTCGACGACCTCATGCAGGATCAACGGCCTGTGCTCCGACTCTTTCCGCCGCGCAACGCGCTGGATTCTCCGCCGCTCGTGGCGCCGCGCGACTCGATCTATCTCTCGTGCAACAAGCCGCTCGATCCGTCGAGCGTCCGTGACGAGGACTTTACGCTGCGACCGTTGGCCAGCTCCGGGGACCGCGTCGAGCTGCGTGCGCGTTTGATCGAAAACCATCCGCAGCCGAGGACTCAACCGCGACTGCCCGCCGTGCGTTCGAGCGCCTCGATCGAGAATTGGGAGCGCTCGCCTCGCGCGGCATTGATCGAACTCACGCCGAAGCAGGGACTCGCCGTGGGCGAGTACCTCATCACCGTCGGCGCGTCGCGCGACGGCGAAATCGCGGGGCCGAGCGACTTCAGCGGCCGCTCCGCGCTGAACTATCTGGGGCCGCTCACGGTGCGCGTGGCCGAAGCGCCGCTCGACACTGGGCGCGGCGTCCTACAAGAAGAGTTTCTCGACACCCGCCTGCGCTCGCCCGTCGCGGTGCCCGGTTACGACGGGACCGCGCATTGGAGCGACACGGGCCGCGTCGAAGTGCGCTTCCCCGCGGCCGCGGCCGACGGATCGCACGGTGAAGTCGAGCTCTTCGGCAACGAGCCCCGCACGGACATCCACGCGACGCGCGTGCACGTCGGCGAAGGAACGACGGCTGCGCTCTCGTCCGAGCCGGGTGTGGTGGTACTGCGCTGTCAGGGACGCATGTGGATCGAAGGCGAGCTCACGCGCGCGGCACCGAGCGAACCGCGCCTCGGATTCGAAGGCAGCGGCGGCACGCTGAGCGAGTGGCTCACGCTCGTGAGCACGGAGAAACGCACGTGGACCGTACTCATCGCCGGCGGCGACCTCGTGATCGACGGCGCGGTGCGCGTCTCGACGCCGCTCTTGCTCTGCGCCGGAGGCGTGATCCGCGTGTCGGGCACGGTGGCGGCCGCGACGGGGCAACTCTTCCTGCTCGGTGAGGGCGGCGGCCTCAGCATCGATCCGTCGCAGCGCGCGAAGGCACCGCTCGTGATCGACGCGCCGATCTCGAATCCGCTGAAGGTACCGCTGCGAGTGGCGGTCTTGTCCGGTCCGATTCCGCCACACGGCGAAGTGCTGCGTTGGCTCGGCGAGGAAGTGCGCGGCTCGGAGCCGGGTCGCGGCACACCAAGCGGGCGCTGGAGCGTCCGCTACGTGCAGGAGTTGACAGCGACCGCGATCGCCGACGAGCGCCTCGTGCCGGTCGAGAGCCCGCGGCTCTTCGAAGTGCCCGGATCGTTGCAGCTCCTGATCACGCTCGAGGTCGACCCTGCGTCGCTGACGGACGCCAGGCCCGTGTGGGATCCGCCGTTCGTCGACTACGTGCGGCTTTCGTGGGAGAGCGTGCGCTGATGCTGAACGAGTTGCCGCCCGAGTTCTGGTGGACGTGGTGGAGTGTCTTCGGCCTCTTCGTCGGCTCGTTCCTGAACGTCGCGATCCATCGTCTCCCGCTCGAGGGCGAGACCGTGTCGAAACCGCGGCGCTCGCGCTGTCCGAACTGTCGCACGACGCTGACCTGGCGCGAGAACATCCCGCTGCTCTCCTGGCTCGTGCTGCGCGGCCGATGCCGGACGTGCGGCTGGCGCATCCCGTGGCGTTACCCGCTGGTCGAGGCGCTGACCGCGGTGCTGTGGCTCCTCGTGGCGCGCGTGTACCTCCCGGACGAGATCCTGCGCGCTGTGGTCTGCTCCGTCGTGATGGCCGGCCTCGTCGTCGCGACGTTCGTCGACTTCGATTGCTTCGAGATCCCCGATGAAGTGTCGATCGGCGGCATGGTGATGGCCCCGATCGCCGTGCTCCTCGTGCCGGCGCTCCACGAGCACAGTTGGCTTGCGTTGCAGCTCACGCCCCACCGGGCGCTCGAGATCGATCGCGCGGGCGCGCTCCTGGCGTGCGTCGCGGGGATGGTCGTCGGCGGTGGACTGCTATGGAGCGTCGGGTGGCTCGGTTCGCGCGTCTACGGGCGCGACGCAATGGGGTTCGGCGACGTCAAGCTGCTCGCCGCGGGCGGAGGCTTCGTCGGTCCGGGCGGAGCGCTCGCGGCGCTGATGGTCGCGTCGCTCGTCGCATCGGTCGCAGGCATCGCCAACATGCTGCGGTTCGTGTGGGTCGTGCGCTCGCGCGCGCGCCACCGACGCCGCCGGATCTCGCTCGGTCAGAGCCTACGCGTCGCTCGCATCGCGGGCAGGTACGTGCCGTTCGGTCCGTATCTCGCGATCGGAATTGCGATCGTGCTCTTGTATTGGGAGCGCGTCATCGGTTTGCTGCCGTAGTCGATGGAGGATCGCAGGTCAGGAGTCCCGACGGCTCGGGCGACGTCCATCCGGTGACGAGAGCGAGCGTCCGTCCGCTGTGCGCTCTCCCGAAAGAACATCGAAAATTCACGAGGGGGTAATTGGAGCCGATGAATACGAAGACATTGTTCCGCGCGTGCATGGCAGCAGTGCTGCTCTTCTCGCCCGCTTTGACGAGCTGTGTGAGTAGCCGCGGCTATCAAGCGGCCCTCGACGACCGCGACGCCGAGATTCGCAAGCTGCGCGAAGAGCGCGCGGCGTTGAAGAGTCAGATCCAGTCGATGAAGTCGAACTTGGACACCGTCCAAGGCGAACTCGCCGACGCGAGCTCACGCCCCGCGGAGCCCGCGGCCGAGCCGCAGAAGTTCCCCGAGCTCGACAGCCTCGGAATCGACTACGGCGTGCGCGACGGCAACATGGTGATCTCCATCCCGTCGTCGATCACCTTCGCGTCCGGGCAAGCGACGATCTCGAAGGAAGGGCAGAAGGCGCTGAAGGAGGTCGCGGCGACGCTCAAGCGCCAATACCCCGACGCGCGCTACTCGATGGAGGGGCACACCGACACGGATCCCATCCAGAAATCGAAGTTCAGCTCGAACCGTGAGCTCTCGGTCCAGCGTGCGATGGCGGTCCTGACGTACCTCGTCGCCGAGTGCGGCGTGCCCGATGCACAGTGCGTCGTCGCCGGGCACGGCGAGTACGATCCGGTCGCGCGCGGCGACGGCAAGGGCGACAAGGCCAAGAACCGGCGCGTCGAGATCGTGGTTCTCAAGCACGGCGCCTGATCCTACGTCCCCGATCCGACGTCGCCCATCCGACGTCAACCGAGCGAACGAGGACGGTCCACAGGGGCCGTCCTCGCTGCTTTTCGGAGCGCCGCTCGCCGCGCTCGCGGCTCGCTGCCCGCCTTGGTTCGAAGAGCGCGCGCGCTCGCGCCCGGCGGAACCGCGCGCACTTTCGCAAGCGAGCGGAGGCCGGTTAGGATGCGCCGCCCTCGTCGGATCCGCGTGATCCGCCGAGGTGCATCCACCCGAACGCGGCGTGGCGCCGCGAGCCCACGGACCTCTCACGAGGAGTCGACCGCCCGATGTCTATCCCCCCCGCCAACCATCGCAACGTCGCGTTCGTCGGGCACCCTTCCTCCGGAAAGACGACGCTGGTCGACGCGCTCGCGCACCTGACGGGCGCGTCTCCGCGCAAGGGTTCGGTGACCGACAAGAGCAGCATCTGCGACACGGAGCCGGAGGAGCACGACAAGCAGCACACGCTCCAGCTGGCCACCGTCGCAGCGAGCTGGCACGGGAAGCAGTGGACGTTCCTCGATTCGCCCGGCTATCCGGATTTCCAAGCCGAGACCCTCGGCGCGCTCTACGCGGGCGATCTCGTCGTGGGCGTCGTGAGCTGCGGCGGCGCGGTCAGCTATAACCTGCGCAAGAAGATGGAAGCCGCGCGCGAGCTCGGACGAGCGCGCGCGTTCGTACTGACGCACGTCGATGGTGAGAACGCGAACTTCGACGAGACCGTCGAGGCGCTGCGCGCGGCGTTCGGCGACGTGTGCGTCCCGTACGACGTGCCCGATCAGTCCGGTCCCAAGTTCTCGTCGATCAAAGCAACGATGCAGGATCCCGAAGGGATGTGGCGCCAACCGTTGATGGACGAGGTGATGGACGCGTGCGACGACGAAGCACTTCTTGCGCGCTACCTCGAGACGCAGGAGATCTCGGACGACGAACTCCACGTGCTCCTGCCGAAAGCGATGGTGGCGGGGAAGCTCGTGCCGATCCTGCTCTGCAATCCGTCGAGCGGTCTGGGCGTCTCCGACGTCCTCGAGTTCCTCGAGCATTACGCGCCCGGCGCCAATTTGATCCAAACCAAGGATGTCGACGGGACGGTCATCGTGCCTGACCCGAACGGGGATCTCGTCGGCACGGTGTTCAACGTCAAGGCCGACGCGCACGTCGGCAAGGTCTGCCTCGCGCGCATCTTCCGCGGCACGCTGACGCCGACGAGCCTCGTCGCCGGACCGCGCACGCCGGACAAAGGCGAGAAGCTGGGCGGCCTATTTCACTTGGTTGGCGCGAAAAAGCGCGAGCCGATCAACGAAGCCGGACCGGGCGACATCGTCGCCTTCTCGAAAGTCGAGTCGATCGCGTTCGGCGAGAGCTTCACGATTGCGGGCAAGAAGCTCGCGCGCATGCCGTTCCCCGTGACGCCGCGCACGACGGTGACCGTCGCACTCGAGCCGAAGAGCCGCGCCGACGAGCAGAAGATCGGCGAGGCGCTGCACAAGCTCGAAGCCGAAGATCCGACGTTCAAGGTCGAGCACCGCGCCGAGACGCACGAGATGGTCGTGCACGGCATGAGCGACTTGCACTTGCAGATCATCGAAGCGCGCCTCAAGCGCCGCTTCGGCGTCGAGATCGTCACGCGACAGCCGCGCATCGCGTACCGCGAGACCGTGACGAAAGCCTCCGAAGGCCACCATCGGCACAAGAAGCAGTCCGGCGGGCGCGGTCAATTCGGAGAGTGCTACGTCCGCGTGCGTCCGAAGCCGCAGGGCACGGGCTTCGTGTTCACCGACGCAGTCGTGGGCGGCTCGATCCCGCGCAATCTGATCCCGGCGGTCGAGAAGGGGATCCGCGAGATCATCGCGCAGGGAGTGCTGACGCAAGGTCAAGTCATCGATATCGAAGTCGAGCTCTACGACGGCAAGTTCCACGACGTCGACTCCGACGAAGCGAGCTTCAAGATCGCCGGCGCGCGTGCGTTCCGCGACGGGTTCATGAAGGCGCATCCCGTGCTGCTCGAGCCGGTGATGGAGGTCGAGATCCACGCGCCGATGCACGCCGCCGGCTCGATCTTCTCCGACGTCACGAGCCATCGCCGCGGCCACGTCGTCGATCAAGGCAACGAAGCCGACGGTGCCGTGACGGTGATCAAGGCCGAGGTGCCGCTCGCGACGATGCTCACGTACTACCGCGACTTGAAATCACAGACCGCGGGCGAAGGCGGCTTCAGCATGAAGCTCTCGCGCTACGCGCAGGTGCCCGCGAGCGAGCAACCGAAGATCCTGGCGCTCATCGGGCGCAAGCACGAAGAGGACTAGCCGCCGTCGCGGCTTACTTCGTCAGCTCTCGCGCGGGCCGAACCCCGAGGTGGTTCGCGCGCGTCTCCGGCGGCGAATTGTTGCGCCGTGAGGAGCGCGCGAATGTCGCTTCCTGCACGAAGCCGCCGCCGCGGCTGACGCGATGGATGGGAGCGGGAGCGAGGTTCTCACCGTCGCCGGCTTGAACGTCCGTCCCGTACGGCGCGTATCCATCGCGACACCATTCCCACACGTTGCCGGGCATGTTGTGGAAGCCGAACGGATTGGGTTGAAACGCGTCGACCGGCGCGTGGACTCCGTGGCCGTCGTCGAGCTCCGGCCAGTCTTGGATGCTCGTCATCGTGCCGCCCAAGCGCGCGAGCGCTTGATCGGCGAGATTCGCCGCGCCTTCGAGGGACTCCTTCACGTCGCCGGTCCACCACGGAGTGGTGGTTCCCGCGCGCGTGCAGTACTCCCACTGGGCTTCGGTCGGCAACATCAACCCGAGCTTCGCGAGAAACTCCGAACACTCCGTCCAAGTCACCTGCTCGACCGGATGAAGGAACGTCGGCTCGCCGCTCGGGAACACAGCGTTTTGCTGCCCGTAGATGCTCGGGTTGCTGCCCGCGAAACGCAGCCACTGTCCCTGCGTCAATTCGTACTTGGAGAGCAGGAAGGTGGCGAGCGTCACCGGGTGAGGCGGTGATTCATCGGGGCGCGCCGAAGGATCGAAGTTCGAGCCGGCGAGATCTTCGCCCTGCGCGCCCATCTCGAACGTTCCGCCGGGAACGAGCACGAACACGATCCCGTTCTCCGCGGTGAGCTGGAGCTTGCCCGTGCTCGGATCGCGCGTCGGAATCGTGCCGGTCTGGAGGTGCGCGAACTCCCAGAGTCGCGAGTCCGGGTCGCGTCCGATCGGAACGATCCCCAGTTGCGGTGTGATTCGAAGTCCTGCGTACGCCGGGCAGGTCTGGGTGTCGGCGATCGACTCGATCGCGCGGTCCCATAGATCGCGCACGCTGCTTCCCTTCGTGGAACGCTCCTCGACGGTTCGTGCGAACTCGAGGCGACCTTCGACGTCGGCGATGCGACCGTGCGCGGCGTCCGAGAACTCGCGCAGGCCCACGACGAGAGCTTGTTGCGTCGCGTGTTGCCAGCGGTCTTCCGCGCTCGCGAACCCTGTCGTGCCGCTCGAGCGTGCGCTTGGACTCGATGGAACGGCGCGCGACTCGATTTCGACGAGCGCTTGCTCGTGCCCGGCGCGCCGGCCGGCGAGCTCGCGCGCATCCTTCAACCAGTGCTCCAGGCTCGCGATGTGGTCGGGATCCGCGGGCCACAGAGCATCGGCCTCTTTGTTGAGCTCTTCGAGCCGCCGGATGTCCGACAGGCGCAAGATACGGTCGGCGCGATCGCGAGCGATCGCCTCTTGTTCCCGCGCGACCTTCTCGTTCGCGACCGCGCGCTCTTGGTTGGCGACCGCACGGACTTCGTTCGCGATGGCCCGTTCTTCGTTGGCGCGGCTGCTCGCGTTGGCTTGCACGAGCTCTTCGTTCTTCTTCGACAGCACGAACGCGTGGACCACGAGACCGCTGAGCACGACGAGTACCGCGGCGAACAGCGTCCCGGCGAGCGCCTTGTTGCGCAGGATCCACTTGCGCGCGACCGCGAACGCGCCCTTCTCGAAAGCGCCCACGACGCGTCCCTCGAGGTACGCGCGCAGATCCTCGGCGAGATCCTTCATCGCCGCGTAGCGCTGAGTGATGTCGCGCGCCATCGCCTTCTCGCAGATCGCGATCAGCTCGCCCGGCGCGTCCGGTGCTTCCGTCTCGAGTGGTGTCGGCGGCCCGTCGCGCACGAGGCGCCACACGTCGAGCGCGTTCAGCTTCGCTCCGGTCGGAATGTACGGCGAGTGCCCGGCGAGCAAGTGATAGAGGATCGCACCCACTGCGTAGATGTCCGTCGCCGGGCCGAGCGTCTGCAGATCGCCGCGCGCTTGCTCGGGCGACATGTACGCCGGCGTTCCGATGACGTCGCCGTCCATCGTCTTGAGCGCCGAAGCCGACTCGTCCGCACGCTGGTGCAGACGATGGGTCTCGATCCACGGCGTGTGAGGCGGCGCCGCGGGCTCGGGACGAACGTCGCGCTTCTCCTTGCGTCCGAGCACGCGTGCGAGTCCCCAGTCCATCACGTACACCTCGCCGAATCGGCCGACCATGATGTTGGCCGGCTTGAGGTCGCGATGGACGACGCCCTTGTCGTGCGCGTACGCCATCGCTTCGCACACTTTGAGCATCACTCCCACGGCGCGCGTGCGCGTCCAACCTTCCTGCTCGCCCTGCACGAGCGTGACGATGTGCTCGAGGTCGCGGCCCGTGACGAGCCGCATCGTGAAGTAGAGACGGCCCGTTTCATCGATGCCGATCTCGTGGACGGGGACGATGCCCGGGTGATCGAGCTGGCCGGTGACCTGGGCTTCTTCCAGGAAGCGATCGACGAGTCGCGGATCCATCGCCGCGGGCCCCGCGGGCGCCTGTTCCTCCGCGCCGCTCCTCGTGAGGACGACCTTCATCGCCAACGCTCGACCTAGGTCCGCATCCCAGATGTCGAGGATCACACCCATGCCGCCGCGCGCGATCTCGCGCTTCACCTCGTAGCGCTGGCTGTCGCCTCGGCGCTTCGAAAGCCGGTTCAAGACGTCGACGATCGCTTCGTCGCTCGTGCCGAGGCGCGAATCAGAAACGCTTGGATCCTGGCGCGAATCCCGGGTCATGCCGAATTCATCATCTGCCGACCGAACTCTCCGGGCGCGCGACGACCGCGCGCCTCGCTGCAGAGTCTAGGCGGAGCGGTGTCGCGCACAAAGTTGCGACGACCGGGCCGCGCGGCAGCGGCGACCTCGAGTGGCTCCGGCGACTGCTCGGCTACTGCCAGACCTCGATGCAGTCGCGGATGCGAAAGCCGCCGGTCGGGCTCGTGCGTCCGAACACGGTGAGCTGGATCAACGTGCCATCGGGCACGTTCTCGAGCTGAAACGCTTCGATGATCGAGGGCTCGTCGAACTCGAGGTTCAGGTCCAGCTTGCCGTCGGCACCCAGGGCGTGACAGTCGCACACGGGGCCGATGAACGGCGTGCCCTTGTCGGAGAGCTCGATCGATGTCGGAAACAGGTTGACCGCGGTCATCTGATTTCCCGGAGCGTTGTTCCCGTGCGCGCGCGTGAGCTGCAACGAGCCCAAGTCGACCTGCGTCACGTCGAATCCGTTGCCGAGCACGCTCGTCCCGAGTTGCTGAGCCACTACGGCGGGCGCGCCGTCACCCTCGTCGACGCCTCCCTCACGCTTGACCTTGAACCGATTGGGGCACTGCCCCGGCTTGATATCGAGGTGGGGGATGGCCGCGCGACCGATCTGGAACGAGAGCGCGCCTGTGTCCGCGTCGATTTCGAATGTGCAGTCCTCGTCGGGCAGCGCGCGCAAGATCTCGGACATCTCGGCGTCCGGTCGCAAGAAGACCCCGGTCGAAATACGAACGTTCTGGTCGCGCTGCGCGTCACTCGACGGCGCCGTGGCGTCGTCGTGAATCCACAACGCGGCGGACGGAAGGAGCACCACGAGGACTGCCGGAGCGAACCGTTGAATGCAAGCGATGGAAGCCATGATGTTCAGTTGCCTTTGAATGCAGTTCGGCCGCACGGGCCCGATTCGTCGACCGTTCGAGCTGTCTCCAGCCCGTGCGAGCCCGCTGCGGGGCGCACCAATGTGACACGGTGGCGTGCGCCAGGCCAGGGGAGATCCTCGATCTACGCCGGGCGTCGGGGCCCGAATTCATCGCCGCGGGCCGGCAGGGCTTCTCTGTAGAGGACCCTTTTCGCGGCTCGTGGTGTGGGGACGCTCGAATCGCTCTCCGATTCAGACGGCGTGACCAGCGCCCGGAAAAAACTGCTGCACCGCGGACCTTGAGTCCACTGCCGTCGCGATCCGATTCAGGACCGTCCCGTTCCCGAATCGAGAGAGTACGCATGATCACGATGGAAGAATTGTTGGCGCTCATGGTGCGCCAGGGCGGATCCGACCTTCACATCTCGGTCGGTTCGCCGCCGCGCATCCGCGTCGACGGTGAGCTCTTCCCGGTCGAACACGCGCCGCTTTCGGCGGAGGAAACGCGGCGACTCGCGACGAGCGTACTCGCTTCGGACCAGATCGCCAAGCTCGATCGCGAGCTCGAGCTCGACTGCTCGTTCGGCCTCGAGGGCAGCGGGCGATTCCGCGCGAACGTGTTCTACCAGCAAGGCGCAGTCGCGTCGGTCATGCGTTCGATTCCGAACAACACGCCCGATTTCGAACGCCTCGGGATGCCGATCAAGACCTGCGAGAAGATCTGCAACATGAATGCAGGTCTCGTGCTCGTCACGGGCGCGACGGGCTCCGGTAAGTCGACATCGCTCGCGGCGATGATCGATTACATCAACAAGACGCAGCACGGGCACATCGTCACGATCGAAGACCCGGTCGAATTCACGCACCGCCACCAGAACTGCATGATGACGCAGCGCGAGGTCGGCACCGACACGCACACGTTCAAGAACGCGTTGCGCAGCGTGCTGCGCCAGGACCCGGACTACGTCCTCGTCGGCGAGCTCCGCGACCACGAGACGATCGAAGCCGCGCTGACGCTGGCCGAAACCGGCCACTTGACGTTCGCCACGCTGCACACGTCCGACGCGGTTCAGACAATGAACCGCATGATCGACGTGTTCCCGAGCCACCAGCAGGCGCAAGTGCGCACGCAGATCTCATTCACGCTCGAGGCCGTGTTCTGCCAGCAACTCCTGCCGCTCGCGAGCGGTCGCGGCCGCGCAGTGGCGGCTGAAATCATGCTCGCGACGCCCGCGATCCGCGCGCTGATCCGCGACGGCAAGAGCCACCAGATCTACTCGCAGATCCAAACCGGCGGAAAACTCGGGATGCGCACGATGTCGCAGTCCCTGTCCGAGCTCGTGCGGTCCGGCAAGGTCAGTCTCGCCGCGGCCGAACGCTCCATCAGCGACCCGTCGGAGCTGCGCACGCTCGTTCGCGCCGCCTGAGATGGTTCGCGTCTCGGGCAAGATCCGACGGCTGCTCGTCGACGCCGCGCTCGTCACCGACGCGGCGTGGAACAACGCTCGTGAAAAGGGCGGGAACGTCATCGAGACGCTCCTGTCGGGCAACTCGCTCGACGAGAACGCGCTGCTCGATGCGCTGAGTCGCGCGGCGAGCATCGCGCCGGTCGATCTCTCGCGCATCGCGCCGGATCCGGCGGCGGTGCAGGCGCTGCCTCAGGACGCGTGCCTCGAGTACGGCATCCTGCCGATCTCGAAGAACGGCGACATCCTGACGATCGCGGTCAGCGATCCGTTCGACGTGCTGCTCCTCGACGACTTGAAGCGTCGCGCGGGATGTCAGATCCGGCAAGTCGTCAGCCATCCGATCGCGATCAAGCGCGCTCAAGAGAAACAGTTCCAGACCGGCGCGCAGCAAGTCGAGTCGCTTCTCGGCGAGGTCAAGGACGGCGGCGAGCTCGAGGTCAAGGTCGACAAAGCGGACGACATCGACATCGCCAACTCCGGCAGCGGCGACGACGCGCCCGCGGTCAAGCTGATCAACCTCGTGCTCTTGCGCGCGCTCAAGGAGAAGGCGAGCGACATCCACCTCGAGCCGGGCGACAAGCAGCTGCGCGTCCGCTTCCGTGTCGACGGCAACCTGCACAACGTGATGAATCCGCCCAAGGCGATGCTCAGCGGGCTCATCTCGCGCCTCAAGATCATGGCGCAGCTCGACATCGCCGAGCGCTTCGCGCCGCAGGACGGCAAGTTCCAGATCCGCTTCGAAGGACGAACGATCGACTTCCGTCTCTC
>JANLUN010000689.1:0-2681 GCA_031363505.1 Planctomycetota bacterium
TCCCGGTCAAGCGGGGGTAGGGTCGCGCTGCTCTCGTGTGTCGCGTGAGAACAGGGCACATCGGCCTTCTGAAGCGACGAAAAAGGGACCCGCGATGCCTCGCAAGTCCCTTTGAGCGTGGTAGCGGGGGCAGGATTCGAACCTGCGACCTCCGGGTTATGAGCCCGACGAGCTGCCAGACTGCTCCACCCCGCGATCCGGCCGGCATTCTTGTCTCGCGCAGGTTCGAGATCAACCCCCCGCTCGTCGCGATCGCTCGAAACTCGCCGAAATCACCGCCTTTCGGCCAGCAGCTCGCTGATTTGACGCGCGATCTCCGCGGTCCCGAGCGTGCCGCACTCGATCGTGTGCGCCGCGACTTCGGCGTACAGCGGCTCGCGTCGGGCCGCGATCTCCGCGATCTCCGTCACCGGATCGCTGCCGAGGAGCGCGGGTCGCGTGCCGCCGTCGCTTCGCATCCGACGCTGAAGCTCCGCGATCGGTACGCGCAGCCAAACGCACGTTGCGACACGTTTCAGGCTCTCTCGATTCGCTGCGCGATCGATCACTCCGCCGCCCGTCGCGATCACGCACGCCTCGCCGCGCATCAGCACGCGCTCGAGCGAGCGTTGCTCGGCGTCGCGGAACACGCTCTCGCCGAACTGGGTCAGGATCTCGCCAGCGGCGACGGGCCGGCCGAGCTTTCGCTCGGCTGCGAACTCGCGCGCGAGCTCCACGTCCAAGTCGACGAACGGCCGTTTGAGCTGCTCGGCCAAGCGCTTTCCCACGCTCGACTTGCCCGAGCACCGCAAGCCCACCAGTGCCACGATTGTGCGCGGCGCGGAGGACCGGGTCGCGGAGCTGTCGTCGCGCATCGCCGACTGGTCGTGCATCACGCTTGCTCGTCAGGACGCGTTCGTCGTCGCGCGCCCATCGGCGTCTGCTGCGACCGATTCGGTTTCAGCGCCTGAAAACCGCGACGTGTTCGCGCTTCTCGCCGCGCTACGCACGGTCTTCCTGCAGCGCGTTCGTGAACGCAGCGCGCATCATCGCTTCGTCGGGCGGTTGACCGGTGAAGAGCTTGAACTGCGCCTGCGCTTGCCGCACGAACCACTCGCCGCCGGGGACCGCCGTGCAGCCCTTGCGCACGGCTTCCGCGAGCAGCGGTGTCTTGAGCGGCCGGTACACTGCGTCGAGCACGAGCGTGCCGCCGCGGATCCAATCCACCGGAATCGGGAGCTGGCCCGGATCGGCGAGCGATCCCATCGGCGTGCAGTGCACGAGCACGTCGTACGCGAACTGCGGGATGTCGTCCCAACCGCACGCACCGCACGACATCTCTTTCGCGAGCGCATCCGCCTTGGTCTTGTCACGGCCCGCGACCGTGACGTTCCCGTGCGCTTCCTTCACGGCTTGCACCGCCGCGCGCGCGGCTCCGCCCGTGCCGAGCACGAGCGTCTTCGCGGCGCCGAGCGCTACCGGTCGGCCCGGAACGCTGCCGTGGATCTTGAACGCGCGCTCGAGCGTTTCCTTGATCGCCGGCACGTCGGTGTTGAGGCCGCGCCACCCGTGGCTCTCGCGAATGAGCGTGTTCGTCGCGCGCGTCGCGTCGGAGCCGGCATCGTGGGATCGGCTCGCTTCGCACGCGTCCTCCTTGAAGGGCGCCGTCACGGAGAAGCCGCGGAAGTTCTCGTCGGTGCAGAGGCGGAGGAACTCGCGGAAGTCGACGGGTTCGAGAGCGACGTACACGGCGTCTAGTCCCGCCGCTTTCAGCGCCATGCCATGCACGCGCGGCGACCACGAGTGCCCAACCGGATTGCCGACGACGGCGAAGATCGCGGTCGCGGGCGACAGGCCCGTCGGCGGGAGGATCGCGCGCAGATCGTTGACGCGAAGCTGTCCCGGCGCAGTGAGCGGCGGCTCGGGCATCCCGGGGATGATCGCGGGCGCCGCATAGGTGAACGGTGAGCCGAAGATCGGCGCGAGAACACGCGTGAAGCTGCCCGCCGCACCGGAACAGAACGCGATCATCCCGCCGCCGATTTCGCGAGCGAAGTTCAAGACGCGCAGTCCGTCTTCGCACGACCGCGCATGCGTGACGATCTTGACGAGGTCGCCTTCGTACAACACTTGCTCGACCGCCGCGCGAACCTGCTCGAGATCGTCGGGAGTCGTCTCGGTCTCGTGCCGCGAGACGATGCGGTGGCACTTCCCGTCACCGCGCACTTCGCCGAGGTCGAGCGAATCACGCCAATCGATGTCGACGAAGCTCGCGCCGCAGCGCGCCGCCGAGCGCAGGATCTCGAGCCGCTCCCCCTTCGAGCCCGTGAAGAACCCGAACGTCTCCGGCCCCTGAATCGTGACGATCACAGGCTTCTTGACCGCCGCGATCAGTTGGCGCAGCCGGTCCTCACCCGGGTGACCGAAGTAATCGAGTCGCAGCTCGATCACATCCGCGAGCTTGGCTTGTCGCACCACTTGCCGCGACAGCGTTTCAAAGTCCTTCGCGATGTGAGAGACGACGATGGCCATGGTGCAGTCCGAGTTGCGTGCCGATTCGCAACCACACCCTAGCGCGAACGACGCACGCGCAGAAGCTCCGCAGACACAGCGTCGTCGACAGCGCGCCACGCGCTCCGCCCCCCGTCCCCTCTCCAAGCAAAAGCGCTCACTGCGAAGTTCCGGCGCCGCGCCGGAACTTC
>JANLUN010000695.1:0-4149 GCA_031363505.1 Planctomycetota bacterium
GCGATCATCGAGATCAAGCGCGTGGTCCGCGAGCCGGGCTACCGCACGAAGATGGCCGTGATCTCGCAGGATCCGAAGATCGATTGCATTGGCGCCTGCGTCGGCGTGCGCGGCTCGCGCATCAAGGCCGTGATCGACGAATTGCGTGGCGAACGCATCGACATCATCCGCTGGAGCGACTCGCTCGAGACCCTGATCATGAACGGGCTCAAGCCGGCCACGATCCACCTGGACAATATTTATCCCGACGTCGACAAGCGCACCGCGGTCGTGATCGTCGACGAGGATCAGCAGTCGCTCGCGATCGGCAAGAAGGGCCAAAACGTGCGCCTCGCGAGCCGCTTGTGCGGCTGGGAGATCGACATCAAGACGCGCAACGAGTTCGAGGCCGACTCGCGCGGCAAGGGTGCTCCGGCTGAGGGCACGGAAGATCCCGAACTCGACGCGCCCGAACTCGACGCAGAGGGATCGAACGAGAACGGCGCAGCGCCGGAGACCGACCCGGACCGCCGGTTCGAGGGCGAGGGACAAGGCGAGAAGAGCTCGATCGAGGCCCGCGCCGAGAGTTGATCACCAGCCCGAGACACCTCGAGGCCCGACACCGAAGATCCTGAAGGACGGACTGCTACCGCTTGACCCAAAAGAAGCGCATCTACGATCTCGCCAAAGAGTACGGCATGTCCGGTCAGGACTTGGCGAAGAAGCTCCGTGATCGCGGCTTCGACTGGATCAAGGGACCGATGTCCGCCCTGGACGATTTCCAGGTGCTCCAAGCTCAGGGTTTGCTCGAAGCCGAAGGACGCAAGTCCGCGACGCAGGTCGAATCGGCCGACGTCGGCGGCGGGCTCGTCCTGCGCAAGAAAAAGAAGAAGCTCTCGCTCTCGAGCGGCGACGTCGACGAGACCACGCCCGAGGCGGTGACGCCGGCTCCGCGGCCCGCGCTTCCGAAGCTCGAGATCGAGCCGATCGAGGACGACGAACCTGCACCGGAGATCATGGCGTCGGCACCCGCGATCGAGCCTCCGCCCGCGCCGGTCGAAGTGTCGCGCCCGATTCCGAGCGCACCTCCGCCGCAAGAGATCGCGGCCGCCGCACCGCCGGTCGTCGAACGTCCGGTCGAGCCGTCGCACGTCGTGCGCACTCCGCCGCCGCACGTCGTGCGCGTTCCGAATGTCGCGCCGCCGGAAGCTCCGGTGGTTGCGGCACCGGTACAAGAAACAGTCGTCGCCGCGAGCGCTGCGACCGAGAGTGCTCCCGAAGTCGCGGAGCCTGTCGCGGAAGAACCGCCCGCGGGAGCCGCGACCGCGACCGCGGCCGCGGCCGCGCCCGCCTCTGCGACGCCGCGACGCCTGGGCAAGGTCGTCGGCTTCATCGATCTCTCGAAGATCAAGAGCCAGACGGCGAAGAAGCCCGAGTCACGGAGACTGCGTTCGAAGGACGACGTCGCGCCCGACGTGCAACCGACGCTCGGTCACGACAAGAAGCGCGCGCTCGTGCGCGGCGACCGCGGCACGCGCGGCGGCCTCTCGGCCGGTCAATTGCGCGAGCGGGAAGCCGGTCGCTTCCTGCGGCGCCGCGGCCCGACTCCAGCCGGTTCAGGCCCGGCATCGGGACCGCGACCGGCGCGCAGCCGTCAGGACGGATCGTCGTCGCCGTACTCCGGCAGCACGATCCAGGTCGATCTGCCGATCACGATCAAGAAGCTCGCCGACAAGCTCTCCGTCAAGACCGGCGAGCTGATCTCCGTCGCGATCAAGCGCCTCGGACTCGACATCTTCAAGGTCAACATCAACTCGCTCCTCGACGAGGACACCGCGGTCCTGCTCGCGCACGAGTTCGACGTCGAGCTCGAGCTGACGCAAGAAGTCGCGGCCGAGCAGGCGCTGATCGGTGAGCTGAAGAAGAAGCGCACCGGCATCGACGAGGAGAAGCTCGTGCTGCGCCCGCCGACCGTGGCCTTCCTCGGTCACGTCGACCACGGCAAGACCACGCTGATCGACACGATCCGCCAATCGCGCGTCGCCGAAGGCGAAGCGGGCGGCATCACGCAGCACGTCGGCGCCTACCAAGTGTCGACCAAGCTCGGCCACAAGCTCACGATCATCGACACGCCCGGTCACGCAGCGTTCACGCAGATGCGCGCGCGCGGCGCGAGCGCGGTCGACATCGTCGTGCTCGTCGTCGCCGCCGACGACGGTCCGATGCCGCACACCGAAGAGGCCATCGCGCACGCGCGCGCGGCCAAGTCGCCGATCGTCGTCGCGCTGACCAAGGTCGACAAGGCCGAGGCGAACACGAAGCGCGCGATGGAAGGTCTCTCCCGCTTGGGTCTGATGCCCGAAGCGTGGGGCGGCGACACGGCGATGATCGAGGTCAGCGCGGTCAAGGGCATCGGCGTCGACACGTTGCTCGAGCGCCTGTTCCTCGAAGGCGAGTTGCTCGAGCTCAAGTGCCACCCCGACGGCCCCGCGTCCGGCGTCGTGCTCGAAGCCGAGATCCAACAGGGCAAGGGCATCGTCGCGCACCTGTTGGTGCAGGACGGCACGCTCATTCGCGGCGACATCATCCTGGCTGGCGAAGGCTACGGGAAGGTGCGCTCGATGCACGACGACCGCGGCAAGCAGCTCGAGTCGGCGCCGCCGTCGATGCCCGTCGAGGTGTCGGGCCTCTCCGCGCTGCCCGGCGTCGGCGAATCGTTCTACGTGGTCGAAGAGCTCTCCAAGGCCAAGGAAGTGGCCGAGGAGCGCGAGCGCAAGAACCGCGCGATGTCGCTGACGGAGCGCCGTTCGGTCGACGCTTCGTCCTTGATGAAGGTCGTCGCCGATCAAGCCAAGCACACGATCAACCTGGTCGTGCGCGCCGACGTGCAAGGTTCGGCGGAAGTGCTCAAGTCGTCCCTCTCCGAGCTCACGCACGACGAGGTCGACGTCCGGGTCTTGTTCGCCGGCGTGGGCGCCGTCACGGAAAGCGACGTTCTCCTCGCCTCGACGTCGAGCGCCACGATCGTCGCGTTCCACACGGGTGTGAACGACAAGGCCCGCATCGCGGCCGAACGCGTGGGCATCGAGATCCGTCACTACGAAGTGATCTACGAGCTGCTCGACCACATGCACGCGCTCATGGAAGGCGCGCTCGCGCCCGAGGTTTCCGAAGAGGTCACAGGCCACGCCGAAGTCCGTGCGCTGTTCAAGTCGTCGAAGGTCGGCACGATCGCAGGCAGCCACGTGATCGACGGCTCGATGTTCCGCGACAGCAAGGCGCGCGTCTTCCGCGGCGGCAAGGTGATCTTCACCGGCGTGATCGGCTCGCTCCGACGCGAGAAGGATGAAGCCAAGGAAGTCCGCGAGGGTTTCGACTGCGGCATCGTGGTCCGCGACTTCGCGGACGTCCAAGTCGGCGACACGGTCGAAGGCTTCAAGATCGTCAAGACCAAGCGCACGCTCGGCGAACGCACGAGCGTGTAGCGCACCCGCCTAAGGCACCGCGTAGCGCACCAAGGGGCCGACAACTTCCCCACCGATGGATGGAGCGAGTATCCTCGCTCCGGTATATGGCCAATCCGCGCACAATCGCCCGACTGTCGGCACGCATCCACGAGCGAGCGGCGTACTGCCTACAGTTCGAGATCAACGATCCGCGCGCGAGCTTCATCACGGTCACGCGCGTCGAGCTCACGCCCGATGTGACCGCGGGCAAGATCTACTACTCCGTCCTCGGATCGGAGGCGGACAAGAACAAGGCCCAGCACATGCTGGACTCCGCCGCGGGATTCATCCAACGGCAGGTCGCGCGCGTGCTCGACATGCGCCGCATGCCGCACCTGAAATGGGTGTACGACGACTCGGTGCAACGCGCGTCCGACCTGGATGCGTTGATTCGCGAAGCCCGCGCGCGCGATCGATCGATCAACCCCGACGCCGATGCTTCCGAACCGGTCGCCGGCTCACCCGACGACGACAAGGACCCCGAATAATGCTGCGCTACCTGTTCGGCGAACTCTTCAGAAAAGGGAAACGCCCCATGTTGAACCGAGGCGACACCGCGCCCGACTTCGAGGTGATGGACCACAATGGCCGGACCGTGCGCCTGAAGGACTTCGCGGGGAAACGCGTGATCCTGTGGTTTTATCCGAAGGCGGCCACGCCCGGC
>JANLUN010000705.1:0-9052 GCA_031363505.1 Planctomycetota bacterium
GCGCGGTCCCACCGGACCCACGCACAACCCACTCGGGCGGGTGTCGGGATTCCGGCAGCCACCCGATAGCGCCGACGGGGGTCGCAAGCCCCGGAGGCCCCCACGAGTCGCTCACGTACAGCGAATCGTGGCCGCTTTGACCTCGGGCATGCGGCACGCGAGCATGCCGCGACCGTGTTTCGGCGCGCGCTACCGTTCGCACTGCTCTTGCTCACGTCGTGCGCGCAGCTTCCGCTCGCGGTTCGTCCACTCGAGGTCCGGTATCGATTGACGGTCCGGCCGAGTGAGAGCTCGGTGCACGTCGATGCGGAGGTCGACGGGCTCGAATCCGACGTGCGCATCGCGGACTGGCAGCGGGGTTGGATCGACCCGTTCGAGTCACCCTCTCCGACCTGGAACGGCGGCACGTTGAGCTACGGCTACGACGTCGCGGTGACTCAGACGGCGCTGCGCATCGTGGATCGCCCCGCGCTCGCGGGCACCTGGTTCACTACCTTCGGAAAACGGCTCTTCGCGTTGCCGTCGTTCCGCGGAGATTTCGCGAGCATCCGCGTCGCTGTGGATGTGCCGGACGACTGGAACGTCTCGACGAGCCGCGGGACTGGCGCAGGCGGGTTGACGTTCACGACGCTCGCCAACTTGCACGAGTCGATCTTCTGCCTCGGTGACTACCGCAGCACGACGTTCGACGTCGGCACCGGCGCCGATGTTATCCACGTCGTCGTGAGCGTGCGCGGCCCGGCACCGGTCGACGACCGCGTGCTGTTCGACGGCATCCAGCGCATCGTCGCCGGACAGTCGGCGTACTTCGCGCGCGCGCCGAGTCTTCCGATCCAGACGTTCGCGCTCCACTTCTACGGCGAGGACGCGCCGAACATCCCGGGGTTCAACGCGGGAGCGCCAACGCACTCGACGATCGTCGGATTTCACAAGCAGGACATGGACGCGCGCAACCCCGAACTCTTCGGCATGCTTGCGCACGAGAACCTGCACAGTTGGATTCCGCTCGCGCTCCGCAACGATCTCGGCGCCTGGTTCAACGAAGGGCTCAACGACTACGTCGCGTACCGCGTGCTCTTCGAGAGCGGAGTGCACGACATAGAGCAGCACGTCGCGTTCCTCGACAAGTGGACGCGCGAGTACCGCTGGCTCCAAGAGCACGATCCCAAGAGCGGTGCAATGCCGTACAGGCGGGGCATGTTGGCCGGATGGATTTTCGACATCGAGCTGCGGCGCGCAACGAACGACGAGCGCGGCTTGCGCGACGTGCTCATCGCGTTGCTCGACCGCGCGAGAGCGGGCGAGTCGGTGTCGCGCCCCGACTTCCTCGACGCGATGAGCGCGGTCGGAGGACGAGACTTCTCGGCACTCTACCGCGAGCTCGTCGAAGCCGACGCCGCGATCGATCTCGAGAAGCACCTCGACGGCTCGGGATTCGGTCTCTCGGAGGATGGCGCGCGCGTCGTCGTGCGACCTCGAGAGAGTCTCTCCACTGCAGACAAGGCGAAGTGACGCACATGACCTTCGAGAAGATCGCCGACGGGCGCACGGACCTGGTGTTCGAGCACGTCGAATCGGGACACTCCGCGCAGTCGAGCGACGGCCAAGGCGTCTCGCTGATTCAGTGGTGCGCGTACTACGGCGACGTGAGTGCGATCCGCTTCTTGCTCTCGCGCGGTGAGTCGCTCGATTCGCTCGGAGAGGACCTCGGTCTCCACGCCGCCGCGTTCCACGGACACTGGCGGCTGTGTCAGTTCCTCATCGAGAACGGCGCCGACGTGAATCGGTCGTTGCCTGACACGGGCGAGACGCCGCTGCACGCGGCGGTCTCCAAGGCGAATCGGCCCGCGTACGAGCTAGTGCTCCAAGTGCTGCTCGCGAGCGGAGCGGATCCCAATCGCGCGACGAAGAACTCAGCGGTGACCGGCGCTTTCATGCGCGACGTGCGCACGCGGGGCGAAACGCCGTTGCACCGCGCGGCTGCCTTCGCGTCGGCGGCTGCGATCCAAGCGCTACTCGATGCGGGCGCGCGCATCGATGCCAAGGACGCGAACGGCGATTCACCGCTGAGCTGGGCCAGCTGGCACCTACGGCCCGAAGCGATCTTGCGCCTCCTGTGCTACGGCCAGTTCACCGTGCATCCGCGGAGGAACTCGACCTACGACCACGGCGCGGGATTCGGCGAGATGGAGATGTCGCTGCTCGGGACTCCCCACTGCTGAAGCACACTTCGTCCGGACACGCGGAGCGCGCGCCCCGAGCTGCTGCGTCAGTCGAACTCCACCGGCCTCGTCCCGAGCCTGCCGTAGACGCGCTTCATGCGAGTGGGCTCGAACGCAGCCACGGTGATGACGAATCGACGCTTACCGGTCGAGGCGCGCGGCACGACGACGAGGCGATGCTGCGCGTGCTTCCCCGACCTGCCGAACTCCTCGAAGGAGTCCTCGATCTCGTCGAGTGCAACCGAGTGGCGGCCCAACAGGGTCCTGTACTCGAGTCGATCGCTCGAGAGCTTCAGACGAAATCCGCGGATCCACGCGACGCCCAGAACAGCCAATCCGAGAAACAGCAAGAGCAGCGGACCCGCGCCGCGCACTCCCCGCAGGAACTCGATGAGCATGACGAGCGCCGGCACCCCGATGACGATTCCGACAACGAAGTAGGCCTTCGGCTGGGCTTGGAGGTCGATCGTGGCATCGGGATCGTCGGACATCGGCTTCGCCTTGGATCGAGTTCAGCAGACGACAGGCGTAGAGCGCAACTCGGTCCGACGGCAACTAACCTCGTGAGGACGACAGGGGTCTCCGTCGCGCACGACCGTTCCTAAGGTGTTCGACAGACGATCGAGGGTGGTCGACAGACGATCGAGAGACCGTGAATCGGGATGCACGACGTACTCACCGACGCCTGCTCCGCTCGATCACGTAACGGAGGTCGTCGAGCTCCTCGACACTGGTCTCGTGCTTCTCAACCCGGCCGCTCTCCAAGAGCATCGTCCAACTCACGTTCGTCACCGACTACGAAGAGCTTGGGCTTGCCGAGCACCGCCATCAGGAAGTGCTTCTTGGCGTGCACGGCGGCGCGTAGCTCGTCGACCTTGAAGACCGTCGGATTCACGGGTCGTTGCAACGTCTCTTGTGAATCCTCGAGCGCGGACGAGACCGCGCGCATCCCGACCTCCCCCACGATCAAGAGGTCGACGTCGCTCGCGGATCGCTCCGTCGACTCGGCGACCGAGCCGTGAATGAACGCGACGGTGATACGATCCGACAAGCTGCCGAGCGCCTGCTGCAGCACGACGGCGATGCCTGCCGTCTTCGCGACCAGCCCGCGCAACTCCGCGAGGAACGGACACGCGTCGTTCGCTCGGAAGTAGACGCGGTTGCCGTCGCGACGACTGACCAGGATCTCGGCCGAGACGAGCGACCGCAGCTCGCGCTGCAGGCTCGACGGCGGCACGCGCAGCCGGCGAGCCAGGTCGGACAGGTAGACCGCGTGGCCAGACGGGACCAGGAGCGTCTCGACGAGGATCCCCTGGCAAGTGCGAGTCAGCAGTGCGTCGAGCGGCGATCTACGCATTCAGCGTAAGTATCGACGCGATCTGCATACATGGCAAGCGAGCGCTCGACCAAGCCCGCCGAAGCTGGGCTAGAAGGCCGCCTCTGAAAAAGCGCAGGCCAGATCCGCCATGACCCGATATCATCCCATCGGCATTTTATGATTGGTCTCACAGGCACCTCCCGTCTCCTCAAAGCCCTGGCCGACGAAACGCGCCTGCGGATCCTCCATCTGCTCGCGCAAGAGGAGCTGTCGGGCACCGACCTGATGGAGATCCTCAACATGGGGCAGAGCCGCGTGTCGACGCACCTCGCCCTGTTGAAGGAAGTCGGCCTCGTCGTCGATCGCCGTCACGGCCGCAAGAGCCTCTATCACATCGCGCCAGGACCGGCGGCGGGACTGTGGGAAGACGTGCTCGTCGAGAACAAGTCGAGCCCCGAGTTCCAAGCCGACCTCGCCGGACTCGAGGCACTGCGCGATCGGCGCAAGCTCGAATCGCGCGCGTACTTCGATCGCGTCGCGGCTGCGTTCGGCGAACAGATCCTGCCGGGTCGCACGTGGGAAGGTCTGTCGCGCGCGCTGATCCGCCTGCTTCCGCGCGCGCGTTATGCGGACCTCGGCATCGGCGACGGGCTGCTCACGCTCATGCTCGCCGAAGTCGCCGAGCGAGTGACCGCCGTCGACATCAGCAAGGAGATGCTGAGCCAGTTGCGCACGCGCGCGGCGGCGCAAGGCCTCTCGAACATCGAGCTCGTCGAAGGCGAGATCGAGGACCTGCCGCTTCCCGACGCATCGTTCGACGTCGTCGTGATGAGCCAGGCGCTGCATCATGCGGTTGCGCCAGAGAAGGCGCTCGCCGAAGCGCGGCGCATCTTGATCCCGGGCGGACGACTGCTCGTCCTCGACCTGCTCGCGCACACCGAGGAATGGGTGCGCGACCAATTGCAGCACGTCCATCTCGGCTTCTCCGAAGCGCAGCTCGAGGGCTTGTTGACCGGTGCCGGCTTCGAGCGCTTGTACCTCCAGCGCGCTGCACGGGATCCGCAGCCGCCGCACTTCATGACGCTCGTCGCGACGGGCGTCCGTCCCAGCCGGTAGCCGTCATGAACTCTTCCTTGCGAGCGGCGCTTGCGGAGCGCGTGCTCGTGCTCGACGGCGCGATGGGCACGCAGATCCACGTCGCGAACCTCGACCTCGAGCGCGACTACCACGGCCACGAGAACTGCTGCGAGTACGTCAACACGACGCGGCCGGACGTGATCCAGAAGATCCACGAGGCCTATCTCGAAGCCGGCTGCGACATCGTCGAGACGAACACGTTCGGCGGGATGCCGCACGTTCTTACTGAATTCGGGCTCGCGGCTCGTGCGCGCGAGATCAATCGCGACGCCGCACGCGTCGCGCGCGCCGCGTGCGCGAAGTACTCGACGGGAAGCAAGCCGCGTTTCGTGCTCGGGTCGATGGGACCGGGGACGAAGCTCGCGACGCTCGGACATGCGCCGTACGCGACACTCAAGAGCTCGTACACCGAGCAAGCGCGCGGGCTCATCGAAGGCGGCGTCGACGGTTTCCTGATCGAGACGTGCCAGGATCCGCTGCAAGCGAAGGCCGCGGTCAACGCCGTGCTCGCGGCACGCCGCGAAGCCGGCGTCGACCTGCCGATCTTCGTGAGCGTCACGATGGAAGTGACCGGCACAATGCTCGTCGGCACCGAGATGGCGGCTGCGATCGCGCTCCTGGATCCCTACCCGATCGACGCGATCGGCATCAACTGCGCGACGGGGCCGCGCGAGATGGGCGAGCACGTGCGCCTCCTCGGTCAGACGTGCCGCAAGCGCGTGATGGTGTATCCGAACGCCGGCTTGCCGCAGCTCGTCGACGGCAAGCCGTTCTATCCGCTGACGCCCGAGGAGCTCGCCGACTGGCTGCTGCGCTTCGTCGACGAGGACGGCATGAACATCATCGGCGGCTGCTGCGGGACGACGCCCGCGCACATGGCGGCCGTCGTGCGTCGTCTCGGCGTGCGCGCACCGAAGCCGCGCAAGCCCGCGCACGTCGCGCAGGTGACGAGCATCTACTCCGCGGTGCCGCTGATTCAGGACAACTCGATCCTGTTCGTCGGCGAGCGTTCCAACAGCAACGGCAGCAAGGCGTTCAAGCAGCATCTGCTCGACGGAAACATCGAGGCGATGGTCGCGATGGGACGCGAGCAAGTGCGCGACGGATCCCATGTGCTCGACGTGTGCACGGCCTACGTCGGCCGCGACGAGGTCGACGACATGTCGCGCGTCATCACGCGCTACCGCGCGGACGTTCCGTGCCCGCTGATGATCGACAGCACCGAAGCACCGGTGCTCCAAGCGTCGCTCGAACTGTGCGGCGGTCGCTCGATCATCAACTCGATCAACCTCGAGGACGGCCTCGAGCGCTGCGAGAAGGTGCTCCCGATGGCGAAGGAGCACGGCTCGGCCGTGATCGCGCTCACGATCGACGAGAAGGGCATGGCCAAGACGGCCGCCGACAAGCTCCGCATCGCGCGCCGCATCTACAAGATCTGCACGGAGGACTTCGGGCTTCGCCCCGAGGATCTCTTGTTCGACGTGCTGACGTTCACGATCTGCACGGGGAACGAAGACGATCGTAGGCTCGGTCTCGAAACTCTCGAAGGCATTCGACAAGTGCGCGCGGAGTTGCCGGGCGTCGGTCTGCTGCTCGGCCTGTCGAACATCTCGTTCGGTCTGAATCCCGCCGCACGTCACGTGCTGAACTCGGTGTACTTGCACCACGCGACGGAAGCCGGCTTGACCGCTGCGATCCTGCACTCCGCGCGCATCGAGCCGTTGCACCGCATTGATGCGAGGGCGCGCGAGGTGGCCGAGGACTTGATCTTCGATCGACGTCGCGAGGGTTACGACCCGCTGCAAGAGTTCCTCAGGCTCTTCGAAGGTGTCGACGTCAAGAAGCGCGCGGCCCGAGTGGTTCCGGCCGACGTGTTCGCGCGTTTGACGTGGCGCATCGTCGAAGGCGAGAAGCCCGGCCTCGAGGACGATCTCAACCTCGCGCGTCAGACGAAGAAGCCGCTCGAGATCATCAACACGGACTTGCTCGCGGGAATGAAGGTCGTCGGCGACTTGTTCGGCCGCGGCGAGATGCAGCTGCCGTTCGTGCTGCAGTCCGCCGAGACGATGAAGGCCGCCGTCGCGTGTCTCGAGCCGCACATGGAACGCGTCAGCGGCGATTCGCGCGGCAAGCTCGTGATCGCGACCGTGCGCGGCGACGTGCACGACATCGGCAAGAACCTCGTCGACATCATCCTCACGAACAACGGCTACACCGTTTACAACCTCGGCATCAAGCAGCCGATCCAGAAGATCCTCGAGGTCGCGCACGACGTGCAGCCGCACGCGATCGGCATGAGCGGCCTGCTCGTGAAGAGCACGGTGATCATGCGCGAGAACCTCGAGGAGATGAATCGACGCGGGATCGACACGCCGGTGATCCTCGGCGGCGCCGCGTTGACGCGCGGGTACGTCGAGGACGACTGCCGCAGGATCTACGACGGCGCGCTGTACTACGCGCAGGACGCGTTCGAGGGCCTGCACGTGATGGAGCAGGTCATGTCCGGCGAGACGAAGCCGGCGGCGCGCGATGCGAAGCGAAAGACGCCGACCGCCCTGGAGGTCGCCGCCGTCGAGCCGCTGGGTGCAGAGCTCGGCACAGCGCGAGCAACCGGCGAAGTCGTGGAGCGCAGATCGTCCGCGGACCGCCGGAAGAAGGACGTCTCGAAGCCAGGTCGAACAGCTGCCTTGACCGGCACGAGCGCTGCCGCTGCAGATACGAGCGACGTCGTCGACGCACGCAACCGATCGCTGGCCGCGGACGAAGACTATTTCTCCGACGAGAGCGCCGAGGAACCGGCCGAAGCACTCGTCGCCTCATCCAACGCTGCGATCAACGGACGCGCGAAGAAGCACGAGCTCGCGCGCGACATCACGTATCCCGATGCGCCGTTCCTCGGTCCGCGCATCATCGACGCGGTGAACTTGCAGAGCGTCATCCCCTACATCAACGAGACGACGCTCTTCCAATTCCAGTGGGGCTACCGCCGCAAAGGCAAAGCGGTCGCGCCCTACCAGAAGTTCATCCAAGAGCACGTGCGTCCGATCTATCACGCGCTCGCGAAACAGTGCGCGACGGAAAAGATCCTCGAGCCGAAGGCGGCGTACGGTTACTGGAAGTGCGTGCCGGAAGGCGACACGCTCGTGTTGCTCGATCCGCAGAACGAGTCGAAGGAAGCCGCGCGCTTCACGTTCCCGCGACAAAACGGAAAGCTGCGGCGCTGCATCACCGATTACTTCCAAGTCCATGAAGGGAAGCCGGACGTCGTCGCGCTGATGGTCGTGACCGTCGGACAGCGCGCGTCCGATGTCGCGCGCGAATGGTTCGCCGCCGATCGTTATCAGGACTACTTGCACTTGCACGGACTGTCGGTGGAGACCGCCGAAGGCCTCGCCGAATACATCCACCGCCAGATTCGCGGCGAGCTCGGCATCGCGCAGGGCGACAAGCGCGAGATGAAGGAGCTCTTCAAGCAGGGCTACCGCGGCAGCCGCTTCTCGTTCGGCTATCCCGCGTGTCCGAACATGGCGGACCAAGAGATCCTGCTCGATCTACTCGGCGCGCAGAAGATCGGCATCCAGATGAGCGACGAGTTCCAGCTGTGGCCCGAGCAGTCGACGTCAGCGCTCGTGTGTCACCACCCGGGCGCGAAGTACTTCACGATCTAGTCGCGCGTAGCCGCCGCTTTCAGAGCGCGGAATCGAGAACCGTCAACGTCCGGAATCCGCCCAACGTGATTCCATTCGGACCCACGCGATATGCCTGCAGGAAACGTGTCTGCGCCTGCACTCCAGGAGGAAGCTGCGGCACGCGGTACACCTGCGACAACACGCCGACGCCGGGACTCGGAGGAACCACTCCCCAGCGTCGCTCGCGTTGCGGGCCGGGAGTCGGAGCGGGGAACGGAGCGAGAAGGACGCCGCGCGAGGACTGAACGGCCTCGAACGTGGTCGAGAGACCGTCGTTCAAGAACACGGGTGACGCCGGGATCAGGCCGGACTCGTCGACCGTGTCGCTCGTGAACGTCACGAACACGTCCTCGCCCTCGCGAGCGACAGACGGCAACGAGAACCCGAGACCAGAAGTCGCGAACAGGGACGGTGTGCCGTCGGGGTAGAGCTCGCCCGGATCAGGCGGACACGTCATCGGCGGATTCGTCTGGGCACCCGGCTGCCCCGCGAAGATGAAGGAGTTGAGTTGCCAACCGACCGCGCCGGACAGCATGAAAGCGTCGCCGCCGGAACCGGGACATTGGGTCCAACAGCTGTTGTTGCCTCCGACTCCTCCGGCCACGGTCGATCGAGAGATGAACGTGAAGTCTGCGGCTTGTAGCGCGAGCCCACCTGCGCCGCCTCCGCCGACCATGCCGGTCGCG
>JANLUN010000732.1:0-1993 GCA_031363505.1 Planctomycetota bacterium
CGAACTCGTCCGTCTCGCCGAACGTGAAGTAGAGCACGCGCGGCGTGTGCGCCTTCACGTACTCGAGCATCGCGTGGAATCCGATCGCGTCGGGCGGCATCGAGTCCCACTGCTTCGGCAGCTCGGCCTTCAATCGATTCAGCAGAGCTTGCTCGGGCGAGATCGGCTCCGCGAGGACCGGCTCGAAGCCCGCGTTGACGTAGAAACCGCAGCGTTCGCGGTTCACGATCGACGGCACGACGTCCCACACGCCGAACGCGGCGACCTGTCCTTTGAATCCCGGTCGGCCGTGCAAGAACTCGAGCACGGTCCCATTGGGATTCGGATTCTTCGCGTTGCTGTCGATCCGCGGATCGTGGAAGCCGACGAGCATCTCGCTGTAGCC
Source organism: Planctomycetota bacterium (assembly GCA_031363505.1). Lineage (GTDB taxonomy): Bacteria > Planctomycetota > UBA1135 > UBA1135 > JANLUN01. Next base: position 386 of record JANLUN010000732.1, read on the forward strand.
CGGATAGCTGAACTTCAGGCCGTTCTCGACCGTCGCGGGCGAGCCCGCCGTTCGATCGCCGAGCAGCTGTCCCTCGTTCACGATCGTGCTCCAGAGGAACGGCATGAGCTGGGCACGACGCGCGGCGACGTCGTCGCGCCAGTACTTGCGGAGCAACACGTCGCGCTCGGCGACGCCGCCCTTCTCGTGCTCGATCAGCGCGCGGTCGGCGCCGTCGAAGACCTCTTGCCAGCGCAGTCCGTCGATGAGGACGAGCACGGCATTCTTCGTGACTCGCTCGGTGGCCGGAGCCGAACTCGCCAGTGCGAGCACGAGGAAAGCAGTTGTCAGTCGCTTCATGTTCGGAGTGTCACAAGGAGTGCGCGTGCCGTCCACCGCTCGTGCGTGCGACCGGGTCAGCGCTGCGACGGTGCGGCGAGCTCCGTGAGCACGCGTTTCAGCACCGGCGCGACGTTGTGCGCGAGTCGCACTTGCCCGGCCGCCGTCGGATGCAGTCCGTCCTCGAGCGTCATGTCCGGCACGCCGCCCACGCCCGTCAAGAAATCCGGCACGAACACGACGCCCAGATCCTCCGCGATGCGCGCGTACAGCCCCGCGAATCGTCCGGCGTAATCCGCGCCGTAGCTGGTCGGGATCTGCATGCCGAGCAACACGACGCGCGCTCCCGCATCCTTCGCGCGCGTCACGATGCCGCGTAGGTTCGCCTCGACGCCTACCAGGTCTTGACCGCGCAGTCCGTCGTTCCCGCCGAGCTCGACGACGAGCACGTCGGGCTCCTGCTTGAGGATCCAGTCGATCCGCCGCAGCCCGCCCGCGCTGGTGTCGCCGCTCACACCCGCGTTCACGAGACGGAATGGCACGCCGTCGGCGGCGAGCGCGCGCTGGAGCAAGGCCGGGAAGGCTTCGTCCGCGGACAAGTGGAGCCCCGCCGCGACGCTGTCGCCCAGCACGACGACGAGCGGCGCGTCGGACGGGATGGTCGGGGCCGGCAGCACAGATGGCGCGGGGGCCGGCGTGCTCGCTGCGACCTTCGAAGCCGCTTCGCCCGGAAGTGCGCGCGGCGACTCGGAGGCCGAGCCGCCGTCGCACGCGGTGAGTGAAAGTAGAACGAGACCGAGGTACCCGCGACGCAGATCGAACATGATGCAGGACTGTAGTCGGGCAGCGCGCCGCTTGCATCGTGCGCCGCGCATCCGAGATTGGTTGCCCTCGCTACCGGACCGAACCCCATGACTTCCGCCGCCGCCGTCGCCTGCGTCCGACTCACGAAGCGTCTGCCTTCGGGGTCGGAGCTTCTCACGATCCTCGATTCCGTCGACCTCGAGATCGCCCGCGGCGAATCGGTCGCGATCCTAGGTCCGTCTGGGAGCGGCAAGTCGACGCTGCTCGGCCTCATGGCCGGTCTCGATCGGCCGACCGAGGGCGAAGTGTGGATCGCGGGCCGCCGCATCGACCGCCTGTCGGAGGACGAGCTGTCGCTCCTGCGCCGCAAAGCGGTCGGTTTCGTATTCCAGAGCTTCCAGCTGCTCGGGAACTTGACGGCGCTTGAGAACGTGCTGGTGCCGCTCGAGCTGACCGGTGTGCGCGGTGCGCGCGCTCGCGCGCTCG
>JANLUN010000791.1:0-2034 GCA_031363505.1 Planctomycetota bacterium
AGCACGGCTTCTTCGCGCTGAGCCAGACGCTGTGCTGCGCGAATTGTTCGGCGACCGACGGCACGCACCTCGGCGTGGGTTGCTCCGATCCGTACACGTCGGCGCGCAACGGCGGTCAATCCGGCCTCGGTCCGCGCTGGCAGGTCAATGCCAACACCGGCGTGTTCACGTATCCCCCCGCGAACCCCGGCTTCTCAGGCACGGTCGCGCGGCGCCTCGAAGTCGCCATCGCGGATCTCGAAGTGAGCGGCGCGAACGCGCGCTACTTCGGGGAAGGTCATTACGTCACGCCCGACGACGCAGCCGCGGGCAACAACGACAACAACGCGTCCTACCGCGAGGTGACCGTCACCGGCAGCGGGAGCGCGTGGACGTTTGGATTCACGGGGATCACCGCGCGCGAGAAGTCGGCGATCCGCGCGTGGAAAGTCATCGACGCGACGGTCAACGAAGCGACGCTCGACATCCCGGGCGAAGGGCGGCTCGTGCTCGCGTCGCAGGTGACGAGCCTCGGCGCCGGGCTGTGGCACTACGAGTACGCGCTCTACAACATGAACTCGGACACGTCCGTGCGTTCGTTCTCGCTGCCCATCGGCAGCGGCGCAGCGCTCTCGTCGATCGGGTTTCACGACGTCCCGTACCGCAACGGCGACGGCCCCGGCAACGTCGACTTCAGCGGGACGGACTGGCCGGTGACTCAAGCGGCAGGCTCGATCACGTGGGCCACGGACACGTTCGCCGCGAACGCGAGCGCCAACGCGCTGCGCTGGGGTACGACGTACAACTTCCGCTTCGATGCGAACACGGCGCCCACGAACGGTACGCTGACGCTCGGCCTCTTCAAGACCGGCGGCTCGCTGCAGACGACGGTGCAAGTGCCGTCGGCGAGCGCCCCGCCGCCCGACGCGGACGGCGACGGCGTGCCGGATGCGAGCGACAACTGCCCGACTGTCGCGAACGCGGGCCAAGCGAATGCGGACGGCGACTCCACTGGTGACGCGTGCGACACGTGCACGGACACCGACGGAGACGGCTTCGGGAACTCCGGTTTCCCGGCCAACACGTGTCCCGTCGACGGCTGCCCGAACGATCCGAACAAGTCGTCGCCCGGACAGTGCGGATGCGGCGTGGCCGACAGCGACAGCGACGGCGACGGCGTCGCCAACTGCAACGACGGTTGTCCGAACGATCCGAACAAGACATCTCCCGGACAGTGCGGATGCGGCGTGGCGGACACCGACAGCGACGGCGACGGCGTCGCGAACTGCAACGACGGTTGTCCGAACGATCCGAACAAGACGGTTCCCGGCCAGTGCGGCTGCGGCGTGCCGGACACGGACAGCGACGGCGACGGAGTCGCGAACTGTCTCGACAATTGCTCGACCGTCGCGAATCCGCTCCAAGCGGACGCCGACCTCGATGGCCGCGGCGACGCGTGCGACAACTGCCCGACCGTTGCGAACCCCAAACAGGCCGACTGCGACGGCGACACGCTGGGCGACGCGTGCGCGATCTTGCAGGGCGCGCCCGACTGCAACGCGAACGAGATTCCCGACGCGTGCGACATCGCGAGCAGCACGAGTCAAGACGTGGATCAGAACGGCGTGCCCGACGAGTGCGGACCCGTGCAGCCCGGAGTGCCGTTCTGTTTCGGCGACGGCACGCTCTCGACCGCGTGCCCGTGCTCGCCTCCGAACACGGTTCCGAATCCGCCGGCTGCTGCGGGACATGGATGCGCCAACTCGCAGAACTTGGACGGTGCGCTGCTCACTGCGACGGGAACGACCGCACCGGACACGCTCGCGTTCAACGTCTTCGTGAGCCCGAACTACGTGAGCTTCGGTCTGCTCCTGAAGGGCAACGCCGAAGCCGTCGGTGGCATCGCCTCGTCCGACGGCGTTCGCTGCGTCGACGGACAGTTGATCCGCTTCGGCGCGCACTTCGCGGGAACGAACGGCGCGCCGCAAGGCTCTTGGACGTATCCGAACACCGTGCAGACGACGCCGGTGTCGGTGCAGACCGCGCAAGCGCCCG
>JANLUN010000810.1:0-1705 GCA_031363505.1 Planctomycetota bacterium
CCAGGGTCGAGCCGTCGTCCGAGAAGGCGAGGCTCATGCACGACGCCTCGCTGTCGAGCGTGTACGTGAACCACGGCGCGTAGGTCGAACCTTGCTTGCGGTAGGTCGCGATCGACCGCTGGCTGAGCGCTCGCGCGAACACCGAGCCGTTGCCGGAGATCGCGTGTCCAAGGCCGAGTCCCTCGGAGTTGTACAGCTCGTACGCGATGGTGCCGTGCGCGACGTCGAGGATCATGGTCTTGATCGCGCTCGCGACGTACAGCGTGGAGCCGTCCGCGGAGAGCTTCACGGAGAGCGGAACGCCCAGCGTCGCAAGGTTCGAGAACGAGCGCGGCGTGTTGGAGGTCCGGCCGAAAACCGCGACCGCCGTGGAGAGCGTGCCGAAGTCGTAGACCCAACCGACGATGGTCTCGCCGTCGCTGGAAACGTGCACGCCGTTGCGCGGCATGATCACGCTGAACGGGAAGGAGTAGCGCCACATCGGCGCGGCGCTGGACGACGAGTAGACCGCGAGCGTCGGCACGCGCGGCGCGGTCACCGAATCCTGCGCGAAGTGAAGGGTCGCTTGGACGTCGGCGTTGCGGGCCGCGTCGACGCGAGTCGACATCGCCATGTACGTCGCGGAGTTCTGCCAGACCGGGGTCGGCGGATTCACGTCCTGCGTGCGGAAGAGACGCGTCGCGCCGTACACGCCTTGGAACTGACTGAGCACGAAACGACCGTTGTCGCCGACAGCCACATTGGTGCCGATCCAGTTCTCCGCGCCGCTCGCGTGGGTCCACACGAGAGATCCCGAGCTCGTGCTCGCGATAGTTCCGGAGTCCGTCTTGAGTTCGTCGGGCGTTCCACCGAGCGCGTGGCCGTCGAACACCGACGTCTGCGCGAAAGCGGAACCCGCGACCATCGCAACACCCGCGATGCACAACCCGAGCGCGTTGCGCATCGTGTCCAATTTGCTCATGAGTCTGTTCTCCAGCATGCGTTCCCACGTCGACGCGTCCACACTTCGACGCCGGCGCCCGGTCTTGAAGTTCCAGTCGATCTGCGGGATCTTATGGACTCTAAGCGAGTCGTCGACGCGACATTCTTCCGACTACGCACAAGTCGGACAAGGCTCCTGCGGCGGAAATTCGCGAAGAATCGTCGGGTTCGCTGCCAGAAATTCGAGCGGTGCTTCGAACTCTCAATTCGGTCCGCCGCGGCAGGGAGCCTAGCGGGTGCGTGAGTACCCGAGGCTCTTGAGGATCTCGAGCACTTCGCTCCACGTCGGGAACGGGCGCCGGTGGATGCGCTTGTAGTCGTCGACCGCGGTGATGAACTCGAGGACGTCGGCCGGCATCTCGTCGGGGCGCATCGCCGCGCTGCCGCGCGTGCTTTCCTCGTCGACTCCGGCAACAGCAGGGGAGGGGGCCGGGCGCTTCTTGTGTGTTTTCGCCATGGAGTTCGTCGTGTCGCGGTGGTCTCGTTCGATCGAGCCCAGGTGGGCAAGGCTCGGCCCACTCCATCGACCCCGCGGACCTCGCTCCTGAACCCGAATGCCGGGGTCTAAGTCGCTCGGTAGTTTTCGAGCGCCGGAGTTTTCCCTACAGCCGGCCCGCGCGCCGAAGAATCGCCTCGATTTGGCGTCGATCGGGCCGATCGATCAGCCCGCCCTCGGTCACGATCCCAGTGACCAGCCGCGCCGGCGTCACATCGAACGCCGGGT
>JANLUN010000838.1:0-4483 GCA_031363505.1 Planctomycetota bacterium
CTTCTTCTTGCCGAACTTCTCGTGCCAAGCTTCGGCCTTGTACGTGCCGGGCTTCAGGCCCGCGATGCTGAACGAGCCGTCAGCCTTCGTGACCGCGTAGTACGGCGTCTCGGTGACGTAGATCCAGCCGTTCATCCACGGGTGGATGTCGCACTTGATCTCGATCTTGTCGCCCTTGGCGAGGACTTGCTCTTCCTTCGAACCGGGTGCGATCGTCTTGTTGAACGAGTCGTTCTTCGACGCGTACGTGTGCACGTTGTGCGACACCTGGTCGCTGTTCAGGAAGCCGACCTTCGCTCCCACAGGGGCGACGAGGATGTGCGGCTCGAAGTGACATTCCTTCTGGTCGATGTGGAGCGGCTCCGTGGGGAGCGTGCAGGTCGCGCCCTCGACGTCGACCGTGATCACGACGTTGGCGATCCCGTCGCCTTCGCCGATCACGATGCTCGGGTCCTTCGCGTCGACGTTCTTGCCGTCGGCGCAGCACCCCTTGGCTTGATCCGGTGTGATGGCGAGCGGCTTCAGATCCGGCTTCTTGCCATCGAATTTCACGCGACCGGTAGCGGTGCCCTCGACGGGCGCGCTGCGGGTCGCGGCGGCGGTGGCGATCGCGGCGACGGACGCCACGGCGACCCCGATTGCGACGCTGGTGAATCTCTTCATGATCGATTGAGTCATTCTTGGTTGATGGACGGGAATGAGCCACGCGGGCTCACACGAAGGCCTGGACCAGGCGGCTACTGCGATATAGGAGCGAGCCGATCCAGGTTGAACATCCAATCCAGCACGGCCTGGACTTGGTCGGAGTTGGAGGAATTCGGATAGACCTGCTGGTACTGCGGCGGGTCGCCGAGGAAGTTCGCGGGCATCGACGTGCCCGGGTATGTCACGGCCGGATTCCAGAGCCACTCCGCCGTCCAGTCTTCGCGCAAGCGTTCGCGGACGCGGCCCAGATCGGGTGCCCACGAGATCGGAGCTTCTTTCTGGTCCGGCGCCTTCCCTTCGTGGAAGTGGCACTGGTAGCAGTTCGGTCCCTTCACTCCGACGGATTCGCCGAGGCGCACGGGATCGCCGCTGCCGTTCAGGTGCTTCGCGCGCGACGCGAGGTACGTCGGGGAGCGGCGCGTCACGCGCTCGTGCGCGGGGTCGACGGGGCCCGGCATGTGGAACTTGCGCGTTTCGCCGTACGCCTGGAGCTTCGCAATGCCCGAATCCGCGTCAAGCTGCGAGCCACGCTCGATTCCGGCGAGTGTCTGCGGCTCGATGCCGGCGGCCTTCGCGAGCGCGTCGACCGACATCGGCTCGAACCCCTTCTTCTCCGCTAGAACGCTCGGCCACAGGCGCTCGCCATCGGGTTCCGCGAGCTCGAGGCCGAGCGCTGTCCGCAGCGCGCGCGCATAGCGCGACGGCCATTGCTTACGCGAACGGTAAGCGAAGGAATCGGCGATCGCACCCGCTTCACCGGGCCGGTAGTGGAACGTCGGCATCCGCACGCGCATCTGCTCGCGCAACGGCATCGGATCGTTCAAGAACTCGTAGAACCACTCGCGCTGGAGCTTGTGCCCTTCGTTGACGAGCACGGGCGGCGCGAACGTCCAGCGCACCTTGTCGTACGGCTCCTCGGAGTAGTTGCGGAACCGTCCGTCGACGTCCTGCACCTTGCCTTCGCCGTCGGGATCGGCGGTGACCGAGACGATGGCCTCTTCGGGGTCCGATGTTTCTGCGTCGTGTCGTTGGACACCGTGGAAATAGTAGTCCGTCACGCGGTGCACGAACTTGCCGCCCTGCGGCGGCTTCACGGCGACGAGGTCGGCGCGCTTCACGAACACGGTCTCGCCGGGCGCTCCGAAATCGGGCGCGGGACCGAGCAGGCGCAGGCCGATCTCCTCGACCTCTTCCTCGTTCTCCTCTTCGTAGCCCTTGAGATAGCGCTCGAGCGCCTCGAGCGAGTTCATCTCGGGCGGCATCGTGTCGTTCTCGAGCGCGAGGAGCTCCGCTACGACGGTGTGCTGGTGACCGTCCTCGGCCTTGAACGTGACCGTTCCCGGCTCGACGACGTGACACGCCATGCAGTTCTTCTGCCGGATCGCGCGCAGGCCAGCATCCATCGCCGCGGTGTCGGGCTTGGGCTGCATCTTCGCGAGCTGCACTTCGTCGTCGACGAGCCCCAGCATGAACGTCGAGATCTTGTTCACCTGCTCGTCGGTGAAGGCGAAGTACGGCATGCGCAGCTTCTCCTTCGGGTTCTTGATCTTCTGCAGATCGAACGAGCGCGGCGCGTGCAGCTTCCGCTCGAGCCAGCCCTCGCGGTACTCGTGGTTGAGCACGGGCCGTCCGCCGAGCGGGATCTGGTACGCGAAGCCGAAGTCGAGCTTGTCGACCGTCTTCGAGCCCCAGTTCGAGAGCTCGGTGCCGATCGGCATCATCTCTTCCATGCCCGAGATCTCGTGGCAGGAATAGCACCCCTGGTGCATCACGAGCTGCTCACCGACGGCGACCTTCAACTTGTCGAGATCATTCCACGGAAACTGTGGGCTATCGCCCGCGAGGCGGCGCCCGATCTCCGCGCGCCCGGCCTTGCTGAAGAACCAGCGCGCTTGCTCGCGCAGCGTCTCGGCGTCGAGTTTGCTCGCGTGCTCCGTCCAACCGGCCGGCACGTCGTGGAACGTGCCGTCCGGGTCCACCATCAAGTAGGCCGTGATGTCCGCCGCATCTTGATCGGAGAGGCGCAGGTTCGGCATGCGCGTGTCCGGCCAGTACTCGGTGGGGTCCTTGACCCACCAGTAGAGCCACTCTTTGTTGAGCTTCGTGGCGACGCCGCGCAGGTTCGGGCCGTGCTCGTTCGTGCCTTCGCGCTCGAACGCGAGGTCGTGCGTCTTCGGCTCAGCCCCGTCGAAGGGCGCCATGTTGTGGCACGCGAGACAACCGGACACGCGGAACACTTCGCGCCCGCGCTCGGCGTCGCCGTCGACCGGAACGGGCGGGAGCTCGCGCTTCGGCGCGCGGTCGAGCAAGAACGCGGTGACGGCCGCGACCGCGGTCTCGTTCCACTGCTGTCCCTTGATCTCGGGCCCGTCGCCGTAGTTCGACTTCGCGATCACTTCGTCGGGTGCGAAATTCTCGAGGTGGAAGATCTGCGGCATCCACGTCGTCGGCCGGAACGCCTTCGGATTCTCGACCCAGGCCGAGATGAAGTCGGGCTTCAACTTCGCCTGCAGGTTCTTCAGTGACGGACCGGGTTTGCGGCTCGTCGGGAACCAATCGACCTTGTGGCAGGAGTAGCAGCCGTACTGCTCGAAGAGCTGGTAGCCCTCGCTGACCTTCGGCGCTTCGTCCGCGATGACCTCCATCGACGTCTTGTGGCACTGCACGCAGCTCGACTCGATGTTCGAGTCCTCGAGCATCGGGTAGTCCCAGTGGTGCTGCTTGTGCCAGTGGTGATCCTTCGCCCAGCGCTCTTCCTCGTGCTCGTCGGAAGGCCGGTGGTCGGCGCGCACGAAGTCGAGCGCTTCGCCGGCGCCGCGGTGGCAGATCGTGCAACCGACGTCCTTCATCGGGTGCGGTGACTTCGTGGAGACGTAGAGGTCGAGCCGCGGGTGAGCGCGCAGCGGCTCCTTGTCCGCTCCCTCGCCGAACTCGGGGCGATCGATCGCGGCGTGGCACGTCTGGCACATGTCGACGCGCTTCGTCTTCGTGAAGTTGAGCTCGAACGTCAGGTTGTCGAGCACCGTCTTCTCCACGCGCAGGCTCGGCCCGACGAAATCGAGTCCGGGGGCGTCGCGGATCACGTTGGCCACGACGACCGCCTTGTCGCTGGGCTGGAGCGTCTCGAGTCGTTTGCGCAGTCGATCGAGCTCGCGCGTGCCCGTCGTCAGCGCCTTCTCGGCGTCGGTTACGCCGGCGGTCAATTGATCGACCTTCGCTTGCGCGGCGCGCACGATGCCCTCGGACTGTTCCTTGCGGAAGCTCGTGATGTTGACCGTCTCGAGCGCGGTGTCGAGCTTCTGCTGATCGGCCGCGGGATCGCCGACCTTCGTGCGATGCTCTTCGACGAGATAGCGGATCCAGTCGAAGTCCGCCTTGGCGAACTTCGCCTCCTGCTCCTTGACGTAGAGCTCGCCCTTCAACGTGAAGAGCTCGGTCTTCGCTTCCTCGAGCGCGTGCTGCTTGCCGGCGAGCTCCGCTTGCGCGCGCTCGACCGCGGCCTTGAGCTCGGCCTCACCTTGCTTCGTCTTCGCGTCCTCGAGACGTGCGAGCTCCGCGTCCGTCTTCTCGATCTCGACGCGCCGGATCTCGCGCTGGTACTTCTTCCAGGGCGCGTTCCAGTCTTCGAGCATCATCCACACCGTCGCTGCGAGCAGGACGAAGCTCGAGAACAGGAACCATTTGTTCAGGCTCGAAGTGAGATAGTGCGTGTCGCCGCGGTCCGCCATGGTGCCTCAGACTTCGATCACACGTTGAAGAACCACTCAGGGATGCCGAC
>JANLUN010000846.1:0-4560 GCA_031363505.1 Planctomycetota bacterium
GTCATACGCTCGGTAACCTGATCAGCGATCTCGACTTGCGTGAGGTCAGCGATGCGCGTGTGCCGACTTGGTGCCGTGTTCGCGTTTCGCGACCAGCGGACAGGACCGGTCAGAAGCGGACAGGAGCGGCAGAATCGACGGCACTAACTCGCCACTGAATGCGCGCGCTAGCCGTCGCATCACAACGTCCACGTCGTAACTCTCGTGACCGCGCGACTTACGTGGAGCGGGCGACCGGGTTCGAACCGGCGACATTCAGCTTGGGAAGCTGACACTCTACCAACTGAGTTACGCCCGCACGGGAGCGGAGCCGGATGGCTCCGATCGCGGGCAGTAGCATAGCTCGGCGCCGCGATTCATCAAGCCGACGCGACGACCGCTTGAAGCCGACGCGACGTTGGCTCGAGCGGACTCTCACAGAGTGTCGAGCTGGCACCGCGAGCTAGCACGGCGATCCTTCGCGCCGGTCTCGCACGTCACCTCGTTCGCGCCGAGTTGCTCTGATCCATCTCCGCCGACACACTCCCTCGCGATGGGTTTCTACGACGACCACATCCTCCCGCGCTTGATCAACTTCGGGATGAACAATCGGCACGTCAATGCCGAGCGGGCCAAGGCGCTCGACGGAGTGCGTGGGGAAGTGCTTGAAATTGGGTTCGGGTCGGGCCTCAATCTTCCGTACTACAAGCGAGATGTGACGCGCGTCGTTGGACTCGATCCGTCGGAGGTTGGTTGGAAGCTTGCTCGCAAGCGGATCGAGCGCAGTACAGTTCGTATCGAGCACCTGCTGCTCAGCAGCGAATCGATTCCTGCGAACGATGCGACCTTCGACTCCGTCGTCAGCACGTTCACGCTGTGCACCATTCCCGACGTCGCGCAAGCGCTGCGCGAGGTGAAGCGCGTGCTGAAACCCGGCGGACGCTTCTTCTTCGTCGAGCACGGTCGGTCCAACGAGCCTCGCATTCAGCGCTGGCAAGATCGTTGGGATCCGATGCAAGGGCGGCTCTTCGGTGGCTGTCACGTCAATCGCGAGATCGATCGGCTCGTCGCGGATGCGGGGCTTCGCGTTGAACACGTGGACACCTTCTATTCACGCGGTCCGCGCGTCTTCTCGTTTTTCTATCGCGGCATCGCGTTCAAGAGCGAGTAGGGGCGAGCACGTGCCCGAGCTTCCCGACATCACGATCTATGTCGAAGCACTCGACGCGCGCATCCACGGCGCGACGCTCGAGGGGATCCGCATCGCGAACCTCTTCCTGTTGCGTACCGTCGATCCACCATTGCGGACCGCGCACGGCCCGAATGCCGAACGATTTTCCAGATCTTCACGATGCGCCGCGTTCCAACGGCGTGACGCGAGCTCGCGTCAGACCTCGGCGCGGAGCCTTGCGTGTCGCTTGTAGTGGCAACGGCTCGACACGCTTCGCGCCGCTCACCTCGATCGGGTCGCCGGAGCCCGGCACGGGTGGTACCCTCAATACTGCCAGGACCCATGCTCCGGCGGGCCGATCCGACCATCGCCCTACTTGCAACTTCCTCGCTAGCGCCTATTCGAATCGATGCGTTTTTTGCCGGTGATTTCCAGCGTTCTCGCGACGGCGACGTGGCTCGCGCCGGCCGCTGTGGCCCAAGCGGTCACGACGACCGCGCCGGCAGCCCAAGAGAGCACGACCTTGCCGGAGGTTCGCACCGGTCCGCGCGTGATCGACGCGGCGGCGCACCTCGTCGGCCGGCGCATCGCGGACGTCGCGTTCGTCGACCTCGACGGCAAGCACGGAAGGCTCTCCGATTACCGCGACCGCGCGCTGCTCGTCGTGTGCATGACCGCGACCGATTGTCCGATCGCGAACAAGTACGCGCCGCGCCTCGTCGAGCTCGAAGCGAAGTACCGCGGCAAGAAAGTCGAGTTCCTCCTCGTCAACCCGCAGTCGCACGAGACCGACGAAGACATGCGCGCGTCCGTCGAGCGATTCGGAATCGTCGCGCGCTATGTGCACGACGCGGAGGGGCAAGTTGCGGCCGCGCTCGAAGCGACGAGCACCACCGAAGTGTTCGTGCTCGATTCGACGCGCACGCTGGTCTACCGCGGCGCGGTCGACGATCAGTACGGCCTCGGATACACGATTCCGCACATCCGACGGCCGCTGCTCACGCAAGCGATCGACGCACTGCTCGCGGGATCGAGACCGCCTGTCGCGGCGACCACGGCTCCCGGGTGCGAGCTGGCGTTCGACGAGGCCGAGCTGTCCGCGTCGCCGAGTGACATCACTTGGCACAACCGCATCTCGCGCATGGTTCAGGACAACTGTCAGGTCTGTCACCGCCCGAACACGGCGGCTCCGTTCGAGCTCCTGACGTACGAAGACGCCAAGGACCACGCCAAGACGATCAAGCGTGAGGTCGAGCGACTCGCGATGCCGCCCTGGTTCGCCGACGGGCCGCGCGGGCAATGGGCGAACGACACGCGTCTCTCCGACGAGGATCGGCGCGATCTCATCGCGTGGATCGCCGCGGGTTCACCTGAAGGCGATCCGAAGGACGCGCCGCTGCCGCGCCAGTGGACCGATGGGTGGCAGATCAAGCCGGATGTGATCTACAAGGCGGAACGCTCGATCGAAGTCGCCGCACAAGGCGCGATGCCGTACCAGGAGGTCTACGTCCGACTGAATCTGCCGGAGGATCGATGGATCGGAGCCATCGAGATCCTCAATGAACATCCCGAGGTCGTGCACCACACGCTCGCATTCCGTGTGTTTCCACCGGGGCATCCGCTCGAAGAGCTGCAGCTGCTCAACACGACCGGCGCGCGTGGCTGCTACGCGTGGGCCGTTCCGGGTTGGACGGCTACGCGCTATCCGCCGGACACGGCCAAGCTCTTGCCGGCGGGCGTGGATCTCCTGCTGCAGATCCACTACACGCCCAACGGAGTCGCCGTGACCGACCTGCCAAGCGTCGGCGTCGAGTTCGTCGACAAGCCCACCTACGAGCTGAAGACGCGCGCCGCGTCGAATGAGGACTTCGCGATCCCGCCCGGCGCCGCGAACTTCGCCGTGGACGCGGAGTACGAGTTCGACCGTCCGACCCGGATCATGTCGTTCTTTCCGCACACGCACTTGCGCGGCGTGGGCTTCGAGTACGAGATCCACTACCCCGATGGGACGGTGGACAAGATCCTCGATTTGCCGCGCTACGACTTCAATTGGCAGATGACGTACACGCTCGCCGAGCCTCTCGACGTTCCGCCGGGCACCGTGATGAAGGCGAGGGGCATCTACGACAACAGCGCGAAGAACCCCGCCAATCCGGACCCCACGGCGACGGTTCGCAACGGCCAACAATCGTGGGACGAGATGATGGTGGCGTACGTCACGACCTACTCGCTCCCCACTCCCGACGCACCGTTCGAACGCGAGGAATGGGGCAGTCTCACGATGAAGCGTCGGATCAAGGTCTGGGTGCGGCGCAACACGGAGGTCGCGCTCAGCGGCGGGCTGCTCGCCGTCGCGGGACTCATCGGGTTGACGTTCTGGTTCCGAGCTCGCCGTCGCGGCGTGCTCTAGCGCGTCAATCGGCGCTCGGTCCCTGCGAGCCATCCACGGCTCAGCCGTCGCCGCTCGGCTTCGCGCTCTTCCCCGGCTGCGTCGACGAGAACCGCGCTTCCTTGATGTCGAGGAAGAACTTCTCGAAGTAGTGGAACGAGAGGTGCGCCGCACCGATCACCGCCGCGCCGTACAGGAGCAGAATTCCGGCGCCGTGCCACGACCAGGGATCGATGTCGAACCAGCTCCCGAAGAAGTGCAGGATCGGCAGGTGCAGCACGTAGATCCCGTACGACAGCTTGCCGACGTAGCACAGGAATCGATTCTCGAGGAAGCGCGTGAGAAAGTTCGGGTGGCACATCGAGATGATGAGCAATCCCGACAGCGCGTTCATCACGCTGTAGCCCCACACGTACTGAGCGCGCGGCACCATGAAGAGCGGGAAGCCGAAGCTCAATCCTTGACGCACCGTGGCGGTGACGTTGGTCGTGTCGATCTCGCCGTGAACGACCGGCGGCGGATACACGATCATCGAGTAGACCGCGTAAGCCAGCGTGAGGAGGAAGAGCGCGATGAACACTCGGTGCGCGCCTTTCCAGCGGTCGAGCCGCAGGTAGGCGATCGCCGCACCGGCCGCGAAGCCGTCGAACTGGAACATCGTCGCGACGTACAGTCCGATCCCCACGTCTTGGGGGCGCATGCCGTGACGCATGGCGTAGTAGTGCGCGCCGAAACGGCTCAACGGAATCAGCACGAGCAGCGCGAACAAGATCCATTTCAACGCCCGGCCGCGCGCGAAGAAGATCACGAACGGCCAGATGAAATAGAACTGCTCTTCCGCGGAGAGCGACCACAAGTGCGTGAAGAAGAACTCGAGCGGCCGTCCGCCGAGCCACACGTACAAGTTGTAGGTGTACGTGTAGAGATAGACCCAGTTGTCGCCGAACGCGCTCGGCTCCCGGAACCACAGGTACGTGATCGTGCAGATCCCGAGGTAGCCGAAGTAGAGCGGGAAGATCCG
>JANLUN010000027.1:0-3461 GCA_031363505.1 Planctomycetota bacterium
CCCGTGTGCCATTGCTCGGCCGCTGCCAATGCTCGATCACAGGCCTCGAGTCCGGCCTGCATGTCGCCGAGCGCGCGCTCGCACAGCTCCGCGCGCAGCGACCAAGCCCACGCGGTGCACTCGTCCTCAGGACCGGTACAAATGAGGGCCAGCCTCTCGAGCGCGCGCTCGCCCGCGCCAGACTTCGCCAGGGATTCTGACTCCGCGAGGAGCAAGCGGCGCACGGTCGACAGCGGAGCCGACACGTCCTGCGCGCGCGTGCGCGCACGATCGAACCACGCCGCCGCGTCGGCGTGACGCGCGCCCTTGGCGAGGAGTTTCGCAATGCCGTGCGCGCGCTCGGCTGCCGGGCCGCCGAGCGCGTCGCCGGAGGGCGCCAGCTCGGAGGTCGAGCGGCCGAGGTGCGCGAGAAGCGTCACGAGGCTGAGCACGTCGTCCCGATTGTGCGCGATCACGCCTTCGAGCTCGTGCGCTCGCCCGGCCAGGTAATCGAACCAAGCCGCGGGAGCGTGCGCGCCCGAGAGATCGTGCTCGCGCGCGACTCCGCACAGCGCCGCTTCCAGCGTGCACAGGCGATTGTCCCCGAGCGCGCCGCGATACAAACGTTGCAGCGGATAGAAGAGGTCGAGGTGGCGGACCTCGCCGAACGGAGGCGCGATCCCGTGGACTCGCATCCGGTCTTCGAGCCGGTGGCGATCGAACGACTTGCCGAAGAACGACACGAGCGCGCCCGCCGCCCGGATGCGCCGCGCGACCTCCGCGAGCAGCGCGCGCTCGTCCGCGGGATGTGCGAGGAAGCCCTGCCAGAGCGCGAATCCACGCTCGTCGAAGGATCCGAGTCCGACGAGGAAGACGTACGTACCTGCGCCGCCTGAGAGACCCGTCGTCTCGGTATCGAAGTAGAGCGCGCGACGAAAATCGATCTGACCGAGCGCTGGATCGCAGCCAGTCAGCGCGATGTCGGCCCGATCGATCGCGTGCACCTCGTGCAATCGAAACGAACCGTGGCGATGATCCGCATCGAAGCGCGTCGATCTCGCGGTGATGCGGCCCTCGCTCACGCATGAATCTTCGAGGCTAGCCGGAGGTCCGTGCGTTCGAGGGTGCGAGCCGTTCTCGACGTATGGAATGGTGTCGAGCGTTGCCGGCCCTCGATGCGCGAGACGTTCGCGGACAAAAGCTCGTCGCGCAGCAGACTCCTCCAGGGCCGCGTCCAGATGCGTCGGGGGCGGCGCGCACTCGCCGTCGCGCCGGAGGCGTCGCAAGCGGTCGCGGAACGGATCGCTGTTCACTCCTCCTCCGGCGACAGCGACTCCATCGGGACCGGAGGCGAGCCAAGGGCGAAGTGCGCGAGGATCGCGCGCACGAGCTCCTTGCCGCGCGAGCCGACGGATTCCGTGGGCCCGACGCACGCCGGACATCCTTGGCCGCAAGCGCAACGCGTCACCACGTCGAGCGCGACCTCGAACCAAGCGCGGTGTCCGCGGAACAGGATCTCCGAAAGCCCGACGCCGCCTTGAACACTGTCGTACAGGAACAGCGCCGGTCGCTTGAAGTGCGGCGACGCGACCTGCGTCGAGAGACCCAAGTCGCGCGGCTGACAGCGCAGGAAGAGCGGCGCGACGCGCCGCAGCAACGTACCCAGACCGTGCCACGCGCTGCCGCGGTCCGCGGCCGAGAGCCCGAGCGCGAGTGCGCTCTCGTTCGAGAGCGTCAACACGAACGTCTCGGTGTCGAGTTCCTCCGGCGGCAGATGGATGTCTTCCGCGCCAACGTTCTCGCGCGTGTAGAAGCGGATCTTCTTGTACTGCGTCGCGAGCGTTGTCACGTGCACCTCGCCGCGCCACACGGAGTAGTCCTCCGCGCCGGAGGGCTCGGCGCGTTCGCGCGTCTCGCGCACCTCGAGCCGGAGCACGCGCACTTCGGTGTCGACTTCGGCCTCCGTGAAATAGTCGCTGTCCACGCGCCGCGCGTACGCACGGCGGTTCTCGTAGTCGAAGCGCTCGACGATCCACGTCTCGCCTTCCACCTGGTAGATCGCGCCCTCGTGCACGCTCGTGATCGAACCGGCGCGGTCGACTTCCCCGAGCGCGAGTTTCGTCTGCGCGTCGAGGATCAGGACATTATCCGGCGCGCCGCCGCCGAGCGACACGTCCTGCGCCGGATACGCATCCGCCATCCAGTACCACGTGTCCCCTTGACGGTGCAGGAGCCGCGATTCCTCGGCCAGGTAGTCGAGGATCGCCGCGGTGTCGCGCGCTTCTCCGAAACCCGCGTCGTCGACGTCGTGAGCACCGCTCGCGCGGAACGGCAGCTCGAACGCGGCGCACTTTACTTGGTCCGAGAGGATCACGAGGTTGTCGGGATCGAGTCCAAGGCGCTCGCGCGGCGCGCCGAACAGGATCTCGGGGTGCCGCACGAGGTATTGATCGACGGGATCGGACTGCGCGATCTGGATCACGACGCTCTGCGATGCGCGGCGTCCCACGCGGCCGGCGCGTTGCCAGAACGAAGCCTGCGAGCCGGGGTAACCTACAAGCACCGCGACATCGAGCGCGCCGATGTCGATGCCGAGCTCGAGCGCGTTCGTCGACACGACGACCTTCACACGTCCGGACCGTAGACCGTCCTCGATTTCGCGGCGCAGCAGCGGGAGATAGCCGCCGCGGTAGCCGTGGATCTCGTCCGGTGCGAGCCCCATCGCGCTCGCCTGCGCCTTGAGATAACGCGTGAGCACTTCGACGGCCGTGCGCTGGCGACAGAAGAAGATCGTCTGGTGGCGCGGGCCGCACACGGAGAGCGCGAGCCGCCGCGCTTCCTCGAGTGCGTTGGCGCGCAGACCTGCCACGGGATTCAGCATCGGCGGGTTGTACACGCCGAAGACACGTTCACCGGACGGAGCGCCGCTCCCGTCGACGATCTCGACGTCGCGTCCGAGCAAGCGGCGCGCGTGCGCCGCCGGCTCCGCGAGCGTCGCGGAGCAACACAAGAAGCGGGGATCGGATCCGTAGTGACGCGCGATGCGCACGAGCCGGCGGAGCACGTTCGCGACGCTGCTCCCGAACACGCCCGAAAGCGTGTGCACTTCGTCGATCACGACGTAGCGCAGTCCCTGGAAGAGCTCCGACCACTTCGCGTGGTTCGGCAGGATCCCGGCGTGAAGCATCCACGGATTCGTCAGCACGAGATGGCCGCGCTCGCGCAGCGTGCGGCGCACCGACGGCGGCGTGTCGCCGTCGTACGTGAACGCGTGCCAGTCCTCGCCGATCTCCTCGACGCACGACGTCAGCACGGCGGATTGGTCCTGACTCAGCGCCTTCGTCGGAAAGAGGAACAGCGCGCGCGACGCTCCGTGCGTTTCGAGAAGCGACTGCAGCACGGGCAGCGTGTAGCAGAGCGTCTTCCCCGACGCCGTCGGCGTCGCCACCAGCACATCGCGTCCTGCGAGCGCGAGCTCGACG
>JANLUN010000065.1:0-7690 GCA_031363505.1 Planctomycetota bacterium
GCGCGGTCTTCGGCACGCCGAGCGGATCCGACACGCCCCAGTCCGCCGAGCTGTCGACGATCAATCGATCGGGGCCGTACTTCTTCACGATCTCGACCATGCGCTCGGAACCCATCTTCGTGTGCGGGTAGATCGTGAACGCGGCCCAGGCGCCGCTTTCCAGGACGTCCTCGACCGTCTCCTCGTTGTTGTGGTCGATCACGAGCTTCGCCATCGGCTGGCGGCACTCCTTCGCGACCGCGAGCGAGCGGCGGATCCCGTTCTTCTTGTCGCGGTGCGGAGAGTGGACCATCACGACCATGTCGTGCTCGACCGCGAACGCGAGCTGCTGCTGGTACGCGCGCTCCTCCGCCGGCGTGATCTCGTCGTAACCGATCTCGCCGATCGCGACGACGCCTTCCTTGAGCGCGAAGCGCGGGAGCAGCTCGATCACCTCTCGCGCGAGCCCCTCGTTGTTCGCCTCCTTCGAGTTCAGGCCGATCGCGCAGTAGTGCGCGACGCCGAACTGCGCGGCGCGGAAGCGCTCCCACCCGACGAGGCTCGCGTAGTAGTCGACGAAACTTCCGAGCTGTGTGCGCGGCTGTCCGAGCCAAAATGCAGGCTCGATCACGGCGCGCACGCCGGCGGCCGCCATCGCTTGGAGGTCGTCGGTGGTGCGGCTCGTCATGTGGATGTGCGGATCGAAGAAACGCATCAGTTCACCTCTGCGCGGACTCCATCTCGGCCGGGTCGAGCTCGCGGAATGCGCTCGCATGGATGCGACCGGTCAGCGCGGTGCGCATCGTCTGCGTCACGGATGGATCTCTCTCGCGCGTCATATGCGCTTTCAACCGATCGACGGCGCCCGCGCGCACCATCGCGAACGCGGCGGCCCGGCGTCCCACGATATTCGCGCCGGCGAGTTCACGCTCGAGCGCCGCGAGTCCGCGCTCTCCACCGACGCGACCGAGACACAGCCAGAGCTCGTGCGGAATGTCGCGGCCCGCGCTGCGGCGTTCGTCGGCGAGATCGAGCGCCATGCGCGCGAGCTCCGCGTCGAGCCGCGTGTCGAGGCCGTACACGCGCCACAGCGGCGCACCGACGAAGAGGCACTTGATCACCATCTGACGCCAGGCGTTGTCGTCGAAGTGGCGCACGGGATAGGGCGTGTCGCACGCCGCGGCTTCGAACACGGTGCGCATGCTCGTGCGACAGCCCTCGCCGGCGCGCCACGCGAAACGCTTGGCGTCCGGCAGATGAGCCAGCGAGCGGTACAGCGCGACGAGCTCGCCCGCGTCGGCGTATTGGAACGCGTCCTCGAGCGCGCCGACGGCGCTCTTCTCCGCCAGGTCCGAACGCGACAGCACCAGGAGCACCCGCGCCGTCTCGAGCGCGCTCCAACGCTCGGGATTCCAACCCTCGGCGAGGTCGAACGCCTGCGCGATCTCCGCGCCGGTCCATTCCATTGCGCCGCGCGGAACGTGCCGGCTGGCGAGCGAGAGGAGCGCCGAGAATCGCGCACTGTTCACGCCGTCCGCGATCTCACGCGAGGCCGTCTCGAGCCACGAACGCGACGACGCCGGCGCGTTCGGCGCGAGCTTCGAGAACAGGAACTCGCGCGTCGCGCTCATTTTGCGCGCGGAGCGGCGGGATTCCGGACGCGCTCGAAGCGTTCGGGATGGAGGCCGGCTTCGAGTGCCAGCACGGAAAAGCTCGTGCTCGCCGTGTAGACGTAGAACGAGCCCGGGAAATCGACGCTCGAGCCGTCCTGCCACTGCGCCTTGACAAGGTGCGCGCGCAATTGACGGTGCAGAGGCTCGCGCTCCGCTTCGGGCAGCGCGTTGATGGCGCGCGCGGCGTGGTAGTGACCGAAGAAGTAGAAGTAGCCCGCGTTGGCGTAGTACGCCTCGTGCGGGATCGGCTTCAGCCGCGCGACGTCGAGGAACTTGTGGTGCTCGAAGAACCACGCGATGCCTTGGCGGATCTTGTCGAGCGTCACCGTGTTCACGCCGGCTTCGAAGAGCGCCCAGTTGCACGTCTGGATGCGGCCGAGCGATCCCTTGACGTCGTTGATGTGCTCGCCGCCGTTGATGCGCGGAATCGGCTGGAGGTCGTACTCGTACGCTCCGCTGGGGAGCGCGCATTTCCGCACGTAATCGATCGCCTTGTCGATCACCTTGCTGTCGACGGGCCAGCCGATGTCGCGCGCTTCGACGAGCGCCGGCACGACGCACGCCGTGGAGAACGACGTCCCCCACGTCGGTCGCTGCGAGAGCACCGGGCCCTCGTAGTAGCCCCAGCCGCCGAGCGGCTCCTGGTTCGCCTCGAGGTGCCGGTAGTACTCCGCGCCCGCGGCGTCGATCTTCGGCTTCCACTCCGGACCTTGGAAGCGCGGATCGCGCGCCGCCTCGACGAGCGCGACGAACATGTAGAGCGCCGCCCAGTTGTTGTCGACGTCCCAGTCGTTGCCGCGCCTCGGCCGCGGAGCGTCGAGCAGATACTTGAGCGCGAGATCGAGCGCTTTGCGCCGCTCGGGCGTCTCGTCGACCTTCATCAAGGTCATCGTCGAGAGCGCGCCCCCGGCCAGCTTCCACGCGTAGAAGCTGGCGTTCGAGTAGTGCGTCTCGTACAGCGACTCGACCGTGCTCGTCCCCCACGATCCGTCCGCGTTCTGCTTCGACAAAAGGAAGCGCACGCCCTTGTCGATCGACGTGCGCGCTTCGTCGCCGCCGAGACCGCCCTGCGCCGCGGACGCCGCCCCGGGGGTCACTGGCACGCCGGCGACGGCCGCCGCGGCCGCGAGCGCAAACACCACGGCGGCGATCGAAACGCGGACGCGCGCTCGGATCACGACTTCGCCACCTTGGCGGGTTTCGCTTTCATCTTCTGCACTTCGCGCTCGAGATCATCGATCTCGTGCTCGGCCTTGAGGAGCTTCAGCTCCTTCTCGCTCGCGGCCTGCGTCTGCTTGGCCTTGGCCTCGCGCAAGCCCTTCTCGGCCTTGGCAACCGCCTCGTCGAGATCACGCAGCTTCTTCGGATGCTCGAAGTCGCGCACATCGTTCGCCTCTTTCTGGTCGAGGTCGAAGTTGCGCTGCGCCATCTCGAGCTTCCTCTTGCCGCGCGTGAGCACGAGCTCCTTCGTCAGCGCCGCGAGCTCCTCCTGCTTGTACATCGATTCGAGCTCCGAGAGCTCCTGCTTGCTCTCCTCGATCTGCTGCGCGCCGCGGTCGAGGTCGAGCTTCGACTTCGCCAGCTCGAGCTCCTTCTTGAACTGGACGAAGTGCTCGCGATCGAGCGTCGCTTCCTTGAGCTCCCGCTCCGCTTCCTCGATCGCGCTCTTGCACTCGCGCTCGTTGCCTTCCGTTTCTAGGCGCGCGATCTTCAGTTCCAAGCGCGCGTAGGAGAGCTCGCGCTCCTTCTTCTGCACCTTGTCGGCCTCGGAGGTGTCGTCCTTGCCTTCCTCACCGTGCGACGAGTCCGTCGCCGGAGCGGCTCCGTCCGGCGCCTTGTCGCGCGGAGTCGAGGCGCACGCGAGCGTGAGCAGGCCGATGGGAAGGATCAGGAACAGAGAGCGCTGGGTCATGTCCGGGGTCTCCTCGTTGCGACTCGCGCCGGATCGGACACGAGCGGCGGATATGGAACGGGCAGTCATGATGATCGATGCGCGGACGAGTTCAATGGCGCGCGCCGGGGAGGCCCGATTGAAGCGCCAAGATCGCGAAGCTCGTCGCCGAGAGGCGCATGACGCTCGAGCCCAAGAAGTCGAGCTGCGAACCGTCGGCCCACTGCGTCTTCTGGATATGGGCGCGCAGCTTCGCGTGCCACTCCTCGCGTTCCGCGGCCGGGAGCTCGTTCGCCACCATCGCCGCGTAGCAGTGACCGAAGAAGTAGAAGTACGCGGCGTTCGCGTAGTACGCCTCGTGCGGGATCGGCTTCAGCCGCGCCACGTCCAGGAACTTGTGATGCTCGAAGAACTGGCCGAGACCGGCGCGGATCTTCTCGTCCGTGACCCGCGGATCGCCCGCGCGACGGCGCGCCCAGTTGCACACCTGGATGCGACCGAGCGAGCCCTTGACGTTGTCGATCGATTCGCCGCCGTTGCTCGGGCGCGGGATCGGTTGCAGGTCGTACTCGTACGCGCCGTTAGGGAGCGCGCACTTCTGCACGTACACCTTCGCGCGCTCGATCACTTTCGGATCGATCGACCAGCCGAGCTCCTTGGCGCGCACGAGCGACGGCACGACGCACGCCGTCGCGAAGCTCGTCGACCACGTCGGACGCCGCGAAAGGACCGGCCCTTCGTAGTAGCCCCAGCCTCCGAGCGGCTCCTGGTTGTGCTCGAGCAGCGCGTAGAACTCGCGGCCGCGCGCGGCGATCGGCTCTTTCCATGCTTCCGATTGAAAGCGCGGATCCTGCGCGAGCGCGACCATCGCTTGGAATCCGTAGAGCGCCGACCACGAGCAATCGATGTCCCAGTCGCTGCCGCGCTTCGACATGCGCGAGCCCAGCAGCCAACGCACGCCGGCTTCGAGCGCCGCACGGCGTTCGGGCGTTTCGTCGATGGCGAGCAACGCCATGACGACGAGGCCGTTCGCCGCTTGCTTGAACGCGTAGCTCGTCTCGAGCGCGAACCCGAACGACGCCATCTGGATCGAGTCGAGCGATCCCTCGCCCCACGAACCGTCGGCCTTCTGGTTCTTGAGCAAGTAGTCGACCGCGCGACGGATCGAAGTGCGCGCTTCGTCCGGAGTCGCGAGCGTTTGGACCGGAGGGCGCGCGTCTTCCGCGGCGGATCGCGCATCGACACTCGCGGAGACGATCGCGAGCAAGCTGGCGAGGAGGAGTGTCATGGCGGGCTCCATCATCGAGAGTGCGTGCACGGCAGGAAAGGCACAGGAGTGCAAAACCTGACGGACTTCGGTTGCACTCCGCCGAGTCGACAACACACCGAGCGAGTGGGATACTCGGCGCTTCTCGTCAGTCTGACTCTCCTCCGGCCTCGGATCGGCCGAATTCCAGCGAGCTCTCGATCATGACCCACGGTGTGTTCCGCGTCCCGCCGCCCGGCAACGAGCCGGTCAAGAGCTACGGCCCCGGCAGCCCGGAGAAGCTGTCGCTCAAGCGACGACTCTCCGCGCTCGCGAGCGAATCGATCGAGATTCCGCTCGTGATCGGCGGCCAGGAGGTGCGCACCGGCCGCACCGAGACGATGACGATGCCGCACAACCATCGCCACGTCTTGGGGAAGTTCCACCAAGCCGGCGCCGCCGAAGTGAAGCAAGCGATCGACGCCGCCGAAGCCGCGCGACCCGCGTGGTCGGCGATGCCGTGGGAAGAACGCGCCGCGGTGTTCCTGCGCGCCGCGGAGATGCTCGCGACGACGCACCGCGACACGGTGAACGGCTCGACGATGCTCGGGCAGTCGAAGACCGCGCACCAAGCCGAGATCGATTCGGCGTGCGAGCTGATCGACTTCTGGCGTTGGAACATGCACTTCGTGCAGCGCATCTACGAAGAGCAGCCCGTCTCCCCCGCGGGCGCGTGGAATCGGCTCGAGCACCGTCCGCTCGACGGCTTCGTGTTCGCCGTCACGCCGTTCAACTTCACGTCGATCGGCGGCAACCTCCCCACCGCGCCGGCGATGCTCGGCAACACGGTGGTATGGAAGCCGGCGTCGACGTCGGTGTACTCGAACTACTTCCTTATGAAGTTGCTCGAGGAGTGCGGTCTGCCGCCGGGCGTCATCAACTTCGTACCCGGCTCCGGTGCCGCTGTCGGCGATCCCGCGATCGCCGACCGGCGACTCGGCGGCGTGCACTTCACCGGCTCGACGGCGGTGTTCAACGGCATCTGGTCGTCGATCGGCAAGAACATCGCGAGCTACGGACAGTATCCGCGCATCGTCGGCGAGACCGGCGGCAAGGACTTCGTGTTCGCGCACCCGTCGGCGGACGTCACGGCGCTCTCCGTCGCGCTCGTGCGCGGCTCGTTCGAGTACCAAGGCCAGAAGTGCTCGGCCGTCAGCCGTGCGTACATCCCGAAGAGCTTGTGGAAGGCCGTGCGCGAGAACGTCGGCGCGATGCTCGCCGAAATGCGCATGGGCGATGTCGCGGACTTCCGCAACTTCGTCGGCGCGGTGATCGACAAGCGCTCGTTCACGAAGCTGAAGGGCGCGATCGACGCGGCGCGCAAGACACCCGATGCTTCAATCGTGTTCGGCGGCGAGTGCGACGACAGCACGGGCTGGTTCATCCAGCCGACGGTGATCGAAGCGAAGGCGCCGCGCTACGACACGATGTGCACCGAGCTCTTCGGGCCGGTGCTCACGCTGCACGTGTACGACGACAAGCGCTACGCGGAGACGCTCGAGCTCTGCAACACGACGTCGGACTACGCGCTGACGGGCGCCATCTTTGCGACGGAGCGCGCGGCGATTCGACAGGCGACCGACGCTCTGCGTTTCGCGGCCGGCAACTTCTACGTGAACGACAAACCGACCGGCGCCGTCGTCGGACAACAACCGTTCGGCGGTTCGCGCGCGTCGGGAACGAACGACAAGGCTGGCTCGATCTTGAACTTGACGCGCTGGGTCAGCCCGCGCGCGATCAAGGAGACGCTCGTCCCGCCGCGCGACTGGCGCTATCCGTTCTTGACGGAAGAGTGAGCGCGCTCGTGAGGGGCCGCGTGCCTCTCACAGCGCCGCATGGCCTCCCCCTCCAAGCGCGTTCGTCGGGCTCCGTGGCGTCCGATCGCCGTCATCCTTGTCACGACGATCTGCGCGTTCGTTCTGGCCGAAATCGGATATCGCGTTTGGAGGAGCGCGCACGATTGGCCGTACGACGGCGTTGAGATGCGCGACGCGTTCCAGCAGGCGCGGAACTTCGCGACGCAGAAGATCCCGTTGCCGGCCGATGCGATCGACGGCGGGGAGCGCAGGGACGGACGCTGGGTGCTCGATCCCTTCGTCGGATTCGATCTCGACGTCGCGGACCGGCATCTCGAGGGCGAGCTCACGGCCGCGGAGCGTCGTTCAGCGAACGACGTCGACGTACTCGTACTCGGCGGATCGGTCGCGGGCATCTTCGCTGCGCTCGGCGAGGACGCGTTCGTTCGGACGCTGCGAGAAGACGCGCGCTTCCGCGAACGCAACGTGCGCTTCTCGAATCACGCGCGTGGCGGCTACAAGCAGCCGCAGCAGGCGAGCGAGCTCGTGTTCCTGCTCGCCGTGGGATATCGACCTTCGGCCGTCATCAACATCGACGGGTTCAACGAGGTCGCGCTCGCGAACGACAACGCTGCCAACGGAATGCATCCGCTGTATCCGTCGCACACGCACTGGCTGCACCTGATCGGTGCCGGTGCGTCGGATCCCGAAGCGAGCGCTCTCATGGAGGAGACGCGCGACGCGCAGCAACGTATCGTTCGTCTGGCGGACTTCGGACTCGAGTTCGGACTCTGGCGCAGCAGCGTTTTCGGCACGCTCGTGCAGCGCGGGTTGCGCAGATCCGTGAGCGCGCGCGGCGAGGCGCAGATCGCCTACGGAAAGCGGCTCATGCAACTGTCGGTCTCCGAAGGCGTCACCGGTCCGCCGATCCACGGCGGCCGCGAGAGCGCGCTCGCGGTCTCCGTCGAAGGCTGGGCGCAGAGCTCACTCTGCATCCAAGCGATGTGCGCGGCGCGCGGCATTCCGTATCTGCACGTGTTGCAAC
>JANLUN010000084.1:0-3466 GCA_031363505.1 Planctomycetota bacterium
CCTGACCTGGCTGGTGCCCGTGCTGCTGGTGGCCCTCGGCCTCTGGGGCCTGGTCAAGCTGCGCGCCGCGCGGGCGGCGAGGACTCGCGCGGGATGAACCCGCTCTTCGTGGTGCTGGCCGCGCTGGCCGCGACCCTGGCGCTCGAGCTGCCGCTGGCCGCGGCGATCGCGCCCGCCGAGGCCCGCGGCGTGTGCCTCGCCACGGCCTTGTGCGCGAACCTCGTCACGCACCCGCTGGCCGTCGCGCTGCAGCCCGTGCTCGGGTTCGTCCCGGTCGAGCTCGCGGTCACGGCCGTCGAGTGCGCGCTCTATGCCCGGGTGGCGGGCCTGACGCCAGCGCGCGCGCTCGTGCTCGGCCTCGTCGCGAACGCGCTGAGCGCGAGCTGCTCGACTTGATGCGGCGCGCGCGGCCGCCTGCGGGACGCGCGGCACTTCGACCGTCGGCTGCTAGTCTATCCGCCCTTTCTCGCCCCACTGAAGGACTCCTCATGGCCGAAGCCCGCATCACACCCCGCGCGCAGGACTACGCGCAGTGGTACCAGGACGTCATCCAGCTGGCCGGCCTCGCCGAACCGGCCGAGGTCGTGCGCGGCTGCATGGTGATCAAGCCGCACGGCTACGCCATCTGGGAGAAGATGCAGGCCGACCTCGATCGGCGCTTCAAGGAGACCGGGCACCAGAACGCCTACTTCCCCCTGCTCATCCCGCTGTCCTTCCTGGCCAAGGAGGCCCAGCACGTCCAGGGCTTCGCCATGGAGTGCGCGGTCGTCACGCACTCGGGCCTCAAGGCGGTCGACGGCAAGCTGGTGGTCAAGAACGAGCTCGAGGAGCCCTATGTCGTGCGCCCGACCTCGGAGACGATCATCGGCCACTTCTTCGCGAAGTGGATCGACAGCTACCGCGACCTGCCCCTGCTGATCAACCAGTGGGCGAACGTCATGCGTTGGGAGCTGCGCACGCGGCTCTTCCTGCGCACGGGCGAGTTCCTGTGGCAGGAAGGCCACACCGCGCACGCCTCGCACGAGGAGGCCAAGCAGGAAGTGCGGCGCATGCTCGACGTGTACCGCGACTTCGCGCACGAGGTCATGGCGCTGCCCGTGATCCAGGGCGTCAAGACCGCCAACGAGCGCTTCGCTGGCGCCGTCGAGACCACCTGCATCGAGGCCTTGATGCAAGACGGCAAGTCGCTGCAGGCCGGCACGAGCCACGACCTGGGCCAGAACTTCGGCAAGGCCTTCAACGTCACCTTCCAGAGCCCGGCCGGCGTGCGCGAGCACGTGTGGCAGACGTCGTGGGGCGTCTCGACGCGCCTGGTGGGCGCCGTGGTCATGGCACACAGCGACGACGACGGCCTCGTGCTGCCCCCGCGACTGGCGCCGATCCACGTCGTGATCGTGCCCATCTACCGCAAGGACGAAGAGAAAGCGCGCGTGTACGAAGCCGCGCGCGCGATCGCGACCGAGCTCTCCGAGGACGGCCTCTCGGTGCGCGTCGACGACCGCGAAGGCATCAAGCCCGGCGCGAAGTACTACGAATGGGAGCGCAAGGGCGTGCCGGTTCGCATCGAGATCGGTCCGCGCGACATCGACGCCGGCACCGTGATGATCAAGCGACGCATCGCGCCGACTGGACCTGACGGCAAGGCGATGAAAGAGACGCTTCCGCGCGCGAACCTCGGCGTCGCGATCGGCAAGGTGCTCGACGAGCTGCAAGAGTTCTTGTACTCGCGCGCCAAGGCCTATCGCGAAGCGAACACCGTGCAGGTCGACACGTGGAAGGAGTTCGAGGAAGTCTTCGCCGGCGCCGGCTCGAAGTTCGTGTGGGCGCACTGGGACGGAACGACCGCGACCGAACTCGCGATCAAGGAAGCGACGAAGGTCACCGTGCGCTGCATTCCGCTGCCCGGTGAAGGTCCCGCGCCCGAAGCGGGCCGCTGCATCAAGACCGGCCAACCGAGTCGCCAACGGGTCTTGTTTGCGAAGAACTACTGAAAGCGCGGTCGCGTTCGTCTGCGCAGTTCTGACCGCGCTGTGCGGGTGCGCATCGACTCACCACGGATTCGGAAAGGGGAAGTCGGTCGCGCTCCACGTCTCGAAGATCGTCGAGATCCGCTGCGCGCGCCCGGTCGTCGATCCCGAGCGCAAGACCGTGTCGCTCGCGTGGGTCGCGGCGAAGACGCCTGACGAACGGCCGCAGATCGAGCAGTTCGAGCTCACCGTGTTCGACGATCGCGACGGCGACCACGAAGCCGATACTAGTGAGATCCTCGTGTCGCGCACGAACCCCGCATCGTCGCGCTACATCGTGTTCGGGCCGTTGATGGTGACGAGCAGCGAGTCGATCGAAAACTTGCGCGGACTCGTGCGCTTGAAGACCTCGCATCGCGGACGCGAAGTGAATTGGGAGTTGACGCGCCGCGAAGACATCCCCTAGGGGCCCGCGTCGGTAGCTCGCCAGCGAGGAGCGTTCGGTTCGTGGTCGTGGACGACGCGTCGACGCTCACATCCAGTAGCGGAACTGATAGGCGAGTCGTTCGAGGAACTTCTGCCACAAGGATCGCTTCTCCCACTCCGCGGGAACGATCTCGCGACAGTTCGCCAGGTCCGCGTCGAACTGCGCTTCGAGCTCCGGTGCCAACTCACGATCGATCGTGATCAAACCGACTTCCAGATTGTGCAGGAAGCTGCGGCGATCGAGGTTGTACGTGCCGATCGTCGACCACACTCCATCGATCGCTCCCATCTTGGCGTGCATCATTCGCTCCGGCCATTCGAAGATGCGCACACCGGCGCGCATCAAGCGCGAGTACAGGTGGCGGCTCGCGTAGTAGACGGGCGGTACATCGGACGTGGACGGCACGATCACACTCACCGACACGCCGCGGCGCACTGCGCGCACGAACGCGCGCCGCAATCCGAGGTCGGGGATGAAGTACGCATTCATGATTCGAATCGTGTGGTCCGCGCGCCGAATCGCGTGCAGATACGCATGACGCATCCGCGATCGAGTGAGGACGCCGACGTTGCTGATCACTTGGACGTACGACAGGTGATTCGATCGCAGCGGAACGAAGTCCGTCATCCGAGTCCGTGGAAAAAGAGGGCCGCCGGCGCTGTCCCATGTCTTCTGGAAGACGCGCGCCAAGTCGTGCACGGCCGGTCCTTCGATGCGCGCGTGCATGTCGTGCCAACCGCCGCCGCCCTCCTCGACCGGCATGTACTCGTCGCCGATGTTGATCCCGCCGGTGAACGCGACGACGTCGTCGACGACCAGGATCTTCTGGTGATCGCGGCGGTTCAGACCCCAACGCGGACGCCACGGCACCATCGGGTGGTAGACGACGACGACGACTCCCGCCGCCTCGAGCTCCGTGACGTACGCCGACGACAATCCGAACGAGCCGAGCGCGTCGTACATGAGCCGCACGACGACGCCGGCTTGAGCGCGCTCGATCAGCGCCGCCTTG
>JANLUN010000161.1:0-1592 GCA_031363505.1 Planctomycetota bacterium
CGGATTGCAGTTGCTCGTACGCGCGGCGTTGGGCCATCTCTTCGGCGGCGCGCTCGGCGCCTTCGCGCGACGTGCGTGCTCCTTCGAGCAGGGCCTTGGCTTCCGTGTCGAGACCGTCCCACTGGATCGAGTACGGCGCGAAACGGATCAGGCTGTTCACGATCTCGAGTTCGGCGATCGCGCCCGCGTAGTCGTTGCGCGCGATCATCAGCTTCGCCTTGCGCACGCCGTCCTGCGCTTCGGCCTTGATCTGCTGCACCCGGAGCGCGTACTCCTGATTCATCTCCTGCGTGACCGATTGGATCTCGCCGCCCGGCTCACCGCGGAGCGCGGAGATCTCGGCCCGCAGGCTGCGCGCGGCCGGGCTCTCGGAATCGAGCTCGAGCGCCATGTCGACTTCGCGCGCGGCATCTTCGAGCGCGAGCTTCCCGAGGAAGTCGCGTGCTTGCGCGACGTGCTGTTCGACCAAGAACTGCCGCCGCTGGTTCGTGAGCGACTGCCTCTCGGCGTCCTGCGCCAATTGATCGCTCGGTGAGACCGCTTGGCCGGCGTCACCTTCCGCGGGTGATCCAGCTTGGCCCTGTGCTGCGGGTTGCTGCGCCTCGTCGGCCGTGCGGGACGACGACGACTTGCAGCCCAGGGCTGCAGCGAGCAAGCACAGAGAGAGGACGGTTCGTGATTTCCACATCGGGGGGATCTCGGGGCGGGTCGTGGGTCTCTGGACTTGGGGCTGGATCACAGGCCGGTCGACCGGCTGGGCGGCCGCGACTGCGCCGGCGTCGGCTCGTGCTCGCGCGGGATGACGATCGTGGCCTTCAGGAGGATCAGGAGCTTGCGATTCGACGCGTAGGTGCCCTTGCGATCGAAGAAGAACGAGACGATCGGGATCTTGTTCACGATCGGAACACCCGACTGCATGTCCTGCTTGTCGGAAGTCTTCATGCCGCCGAGGAGCACCGTGCCGCCGTCCGGCATCGGGATCGACGTGCGCACTTTTTGGAATTCGACTTCGGGGAGCTGGATCGTCACCGAGTTCGCGCTGCCGAGCGTCGTCACCACTTCACGGATCGGGCGCTTCAGCGTCGCGACGGTCGGACGCAGCTCGAGCGTGATGAAGCGCCGGTCGGCCGAAACCACCGGTCGCACGTCGAGGACGACGCCATCTTGCGTGACCGCGACAATAGGGTCGGCGATGCTCGCCGCTTGCGCGATCTCGACGTTGAAGTCCTGGACGTACGCGACGTGGTTCAGGACGGACAGGTTGCCGCGCGCCGTGTTGTAGAGCGTGATCCGCGGCGACGTGACGAGCTCGACGCGCTCGGACTTCGAAACGGCGCGCAAGATGAGCTGCAGCTGCAGGTCGTTCAGGTACGTCCACTGGAACGACAAGCCGCCCGAGCCGCGCATCACGTTCGGGTCGCCGAGGCCGACGTCGTAGAGCTCCTCGACGCGTGCGCGCATGTCGCCGTTGAAGCCGTGGTCGAAGAACGCACCGAGGTCGCTCGACTGACCGATCTCGCGGCCGAGGTCCGTCTGCGTCGACGAGTCACCGAAGTCGTTGAAGAGCTCGTTGGTGCCGAGGCCCGGCTGAC
>JANLUN010000190.1:0-2845 GCA_031363505.1 Planctomycetota bacterium
CGCGAACACGAGACCGACGGGCAGATTAAACGTGCCCGGCAGGGGAATCGCCTGGAAGTGCGGCGGCAGGCCGAAGACCTGCGCCGAGGCGATCGAGAGGGGGATCGAAAGCGCTACACCAGCGTGCAGCGCGGCCCGAAACACGAAGGCGATCACTGGACCGCCGAGGGGGTGCGATCGCGGCTTCATAGGAATTCGAGTGTGACACGCTCTCGCAGACCCGGCCAGGGCGACCCCGAGCGGGGACTCTCGTCCGAGAGGCTCCGCTTCCACAGAACCGGCCGGTGCCGGCGTGCGTCTATGCGCATCACGCTCCAACCCGACGAGCGATCGCTTTTCGTCTGTCGATTCGCCCGCCTGGGGTACTGCGAAAGCAGCCCGCGCGTGTCATGCTCCCTAGACCAAGCTCTGGCTTCGAACGACGTCGGTCTCTTTCAGCCCCCCCCCTGGCCGAGGTTCGCCATGAAGAATCGATTCGGACTCTGCCTCAGTGCGCTCGCACTCATCGTGTCGCTCGCGAGCGCGAAGGCACGCGCGCAGTGCCTCGACTGGTCGACGGGCTTCGAGAGCGCGGGACCGAGCGGCGCTGTGCACGCGCTGCTCGCGATTCCTTCAGGTCCCGTGCAAGGCCTCTACGCCGCCGGCGAGTTCGAAGCGACCGCCGGTGTCGCGACGGCGAACGTGGCGCGCTGGGACGGGCAGTTTTGGTCGGCGCTCGGCGCGGGCATCACGGACGGAAAGCTGCCGCGCGTCGCCGCGCTCGCGTTCTTCAACGGTGAGTTGATCGCGGCCGGCGCGTTTGCCTCGGCGGGCGGAAATCCGGCCAGCAACATCGCGCGCTGGAACGGGAGCGCATGGTCGCCGCTCGGTGTGGGTGTCGATGGACCCGTGTACTCGCTCGCGATCTTCAACGACGGTTCGGGGCCGGCGCTCTACGCCGGCGGATCGTTCGCGAAGGCCGGCGGATCGCCGGCGCCGTTTTTCGCGCGCTGGAACGGCACGTCGTGGTCGTCCGTCGCCGGCGCGCCGGCCGGACCGGTGACGTCGATGGCGAGTGCACCGGGCGCATTTCCGGGCGGCGGCGCACTGTTCGTCGGCGGCAACTTCTCGAACTCGGGCGCGGTGAGCACGAGCAACATCGCGCGCTGGACGGGCGCCGCATGGACTGCGCTGGGCGCCGGCACCAACGACACCGTGCACGCGCTCGCCTTCCACGACGACGGCAGCGGAACCAAGCTCTTCGTCGGCGGCAACTTCAACACGGCCGGCAGCAACATCGGCAATCCCTACGCGAGCTGGAACGGCGCGACTTGGTCGAACGTCGGCCCGATCGCCGCGACGGAGGCCAAGTTCGACAACATCCGCGCGTTCTTCGTGCACGGCGGATCGCTCTACGCCGGCGGACGATTCACTTCCACAGGGGACGTGAGCGCGAGCTCGATCGCGCGTTGGAACGGCTCGACGTGGGTGGCGGTCGGAGGCGGCGCGAACGGAACGGTGCGCGCGCTGGCGGTCTTCGACGCGGGGGCCGTGGATCCGTGCGGACCGTCGCTCTACGCCGGCGGACACTTCACGACGGCGGGCGGTAGCGTGCGCGCTCGTGTCGCGAAGCTGTGCGGAGCGTCGTGGACCGCCGTCGCGTCCGGCGGGGGCATGTCACACAGCGTCGAAGCGCTGACGGTGCACGGCAGCCAACTCTACGCCGGCGGATCGTTCCAGACCGCGGGCAACGTGCCCGCGAATCGCATCGCGCGTTGGAACGGGTCCACCTGGTCGGCGCTCGCGAGCGGACTCGACGGCGCGGTACACGCACTGGCGGTGTTCGACGACGGCGGGGGACCGGCGCTGTACGCGGCGGGAAGCTTCAAGTACGCGGGCGCCACGCCGGTGAACTACATCGCGAAGTGGAACGGCGCGAGCTTCACTCCGCTCGCGTTCGGATTGACGGCGCCGGTGTACGCGCTCGCGGTGTTCGACGACGGCTCGGGTCCGGCGCTCTACGCCGGCGGTGAATTCCCCGCGGTCGCGGCGGTCGCCGTGCTCCCGGATGTCCCGAGCGGTCCAGTCGGCCCTTCGCCGCACATCTCGCGTTGGAACGGCGCTGCATGGTCGAGCGTCGGCACGGGAACGAACGGAGTCGTGCGCGCGCTCACGGTGCACGCCGGCGGTCTATTCGCCGGCGGCGAATTCACGAGCGCGGGCCCGCTGCAAGTGAACTACGTCGCGCGCTGGAACGGTGCCGCGTGGAGCGCGCTCCGCAAAGGCGTCGACGCACCGGTGAACGCGCTCGCTTCGTGGAACGGAAGCCTCGTCGCGGGCGGCGAGTTCGAAGCCGCGGGCGTGCTCGCGGCGCGTCACGTCGCCACGTGGAACGGGATCGGCTGGTCGAACCTCGGCGCGGGCTGCGACGGCAACGTGCGCGCGCTGACCGCGTTCGACGACGGTTCCGGCGGCGGAGCGAAGCTTTTCCTGGGCGGCGACTTCGGGGTCGCGGGTGCGGCGCCGGCTGCGCGCATCGCGCGTTTCGATGGCGCGAGCTTCTCGCCGCTGCTCGGCGGAGTGAATGATTCGGTGTTCGCGCTGGCCGTCTACAACGACGGAGCAGGGGCCGACCTCTACGCGGGCGGCGAGTTCACGAAGTCCGGAACCAAACCCGCGAGCCGCATCGCACGCTGGCTCGGTTGCCCGTGAGCGGAAGAAGCGAGGAAGCCATGAAGCAACTCAGCATCGTGAAGTTGGTCGCGCTGCTCGCGGCCCTGTCCGTGGCAGGCGTTTCGTCGAACGCGCACGCAGCCGCCGCGCTGCGCTCAGTCCATCCTGCCTCTCTGCCGCGCGTCGGCGTTCC
>JANLUN010000211.1:0-7865 GCA_031363505.1 Planctomycetota bacterium
CGCCGTCGATACCCGCGGCAAAGAGTTCTTCTTTCCGGGGCACGATCCGGATGACACGAGCAGCCCCGGCCATGAGTCCACCCAGAATCTGAACGCCGCGCCCTATCTGCGGTTTGAAACGCTCGACTACTCGGAACGCACGACGGCGACGCTGCAGTTGAATGGCAAGCACGTGCTGCCGATCGACGAGTTCAAACTCGGAGCTCTCGCGTTTCACAAACCCGAGCTCGATTGGGCCGCGTCAAGAAGCTTCGCGGGCTTCTACCAGCCGGACAAGCGCTTCTTCAGCGCGCTCTGGAAGCCGTCCGACGGTTTCTCGCCGTCGTTCTGGGAAGCGTACAAGCCGGCACAGTACTTCACGTTCGGAAACGTCCAGCGGGTCTGGAAGGAGATCACGGAGGACAGCGAACAGTATGCGGTGAACCTCAAGTTTCCGTTCCAGCAATGGAGCGACTCGGAGGGTTACTTCAAGGTCGGACTCTTCAACGATCAAGTGGATCGCTCGTTCGATCAGGACACCTTCAGCAACTTCTCCGACCCTGTCGGAACCTACCAGTCGGATTTCGACGAACCGTGGAGCGAGGTCTTTCCGTCGCAGCCCGGCCACGACATCTCCGACCAGCTCAAGACGGACATCGACTACGAGGGCGAGCAGAACATCGCCGCCACGTATGCGATGGTCGATCTACCGCTGTCGTCGCAGTGGAATTTGATCACCGGCCTTCGATTCGAGTCCACGGACATCAGCATTGTCAATCAACCGGAAGTCGACGCGACGTGGCTCGCACCGGGAGACACCGCACAGACGCAGCTGGACGGCGACGAGGCTGATGTCGATTTCGGGCAAGACGACGTGCTGCCGTCGATCGGGCTCGTGTTCGCGCTCACGGAGCAAGTCACGCTACGAGGTTCGTACAGCGAGACGGTGGCCCGGCAAACGTTCAAGGAGCTCTCGGCTGCGGTCCAACAGGAGTACCTGGGCGCCCCCATCTTTGTCGGCAACCCCGAGCTGCAGATGAGCGCACTCAAGAACTACGACTTACGTGCGGACTACGCGCCCTACGACGGCGGACTCGTGTCGCTCTCCGGGTTCTACAAGGACATCGACGATCCGATCGAGTACGTGCAGCAGTACGCCTCTTCGTTCAGCTACACGACGCCGGTCAACTACTCCAACGGAGAGCTGTACGGCGTCGAACTCGAAGCACGGCAGCGGCTGGAGAAGTTCTCCGACTCGCTGGAAGGACTGTCGATCGGAGCCAACGCGACGCTGATCGAGTCGGAGGTCGACATACCGACGGGCGAGATCGCCGATTTCGTGTTCGTCGACGTTCCGACGAGGTCGCGCGACATGACGAACGCGCCCGAGTACCTCTACAACATCTATCTGACGTACGACCTGCGACCGACCAACACGCAGTTCGCGCTCTTCTACACGGTAAAGGGCGACACGCTCGTCGCGGGCGGCGACGCGTTCACGTCGACGTTCATTCCGGACGTCTACGCCGAGGACTACGACACGTTGAACTTCACCGTGTCACAACGCATCGGGAAGTACGTCAAGCTCGACTTGCAGGCTAAGAACCTGACCAATCCCGAGATCAAGGAAGTGTATCGGTCCGACGTCATCGGCGGCGACGTGACGAGGGCCTCGTACACAAAGGGAATCGAGTTCTCGCTCGCTCTGGGGGTGGAGTTCGCGTTTTGAGTTGCGCGACGAAGGGACATCGAACATGGAGACGGATGTGAAACGCAGACAAGACTCGCCACGTGAGCGTACCGGCACAGCACGGCGCCGTTCGGCGACGAAGCTGTGCGTACTTGCGGTTGGACTCGGCATCGCCGCGTTCGGAGCGATGTCCGCGAGACGACCGGTGAGCCCGCTGCAAGACGGCGGAGGCTCGTCGTCACTCGGCGAGACACGTCTGACGATGGACAAGTGGATCGAGACGCAGCAGATCATCTCGAAGGAACGCAAGGACTGGCAGCAGGGCAAGGAGATCCTGGCCGGCCGGATCGAGTTGATCCAACAAGAGGTCAGCACGCTCGAGGCCAAGATCGAACAGGCGAACTCCGCCGTCACGGAAGCGGAGAGGAAGCGCGCGGAGCTCATGGTCGAGACCGACGCGTTGAAGGCGACCGGTGCGCACCTCGCAGGAGTCGTGACGGGCATGGAGAGCGAGCTCAAGAAGCTGCTCGCAAACATGCCCGAACCGATCCAAACGAAGCTGCTGCCGCTCTCGCAACGAATTCCCGACGATCCCACGACGACGAAGGTGGCCGTCGCGGAGCGCTTTCAAAACGTCTTGGGTGCGCTCAGCCTGATCAACAACGCGAACAACGAGATCAGCGTCGTCTACGAAGTGCACACGCTCGCGGACGGCAAACCGTCCGAGGTGCAAGCGATCTACGTCGGGCTCGCGCAAGCGTACTACGTCAGCGCGAGCGGCGAGGCCGGCATCGGTCGGCCGAGCGAGAACGGGTGGAAATGGGAGCCGTCGAAAGCGATCGCCGCAGACGTGCTGAAAGCCTTGGAGATCCTCCAAAACAAACACACTCCGGCCTTCGTGCCGCTTCCGGTGACCATCCAATGAAAGCACTCAGCGGCATCCTGGGCGTCCTGTGTTTGATCGCGAGCGGATTCGCGCAAGGGACCGCTCCGAGTGAGAGCTCGAGCGAAACTTCGAGCGCGAGCGCGACGATCGGTCAACTGTCGCGTTCTGCTGAGAAAGAGCTGGCCAAGAGCACCGAAGAGCTCAGCCGGCTGCGCGATGAGATCGCGGGCGAGAAACTCCCGCTCGCAGAAGAGCTCACGCGCCTCGAAGGCCGGGTCTCCGAGTTACGGAGCGAGCACGATCGTGTCGCTCGATTGGTCGACGCAGGCAACCTCGAGCTCCCTGGCATCAAGGCCGAGATCAAGCTGCGTCAGGACGAGCTCGGGTACGTGAGCAATCTGCTCGACGAGTACGCGCGCACGTTCGAGTCGAAGGTCAACGTCAGCGAGCTGCAGTACTGCGGCGAAGCGCTCGAAACCGCGAAGCAGGCGACCGAGAACACCACGTTGTCCGCGATGGAGAAGTTCGCGCGACAACTCGCGTTCGCCGAGCTCTCTATGAAGCGGCTCTTCGATGCTGTCGGAGGCATGCGCTTTCCCGGAGTCGGCATCGACCTGCAAGGCGTCGTCACCGACGGTCATTTCGCGATCATCGGTCCCGTCGCGCTCTTCCGCGCGGCAACGGGAGCCGCAGCCGGCGTCGTCATCCCGCAGTCGGGCTCGACGAGACCGCTGATCCGTCCGCTCGAGGGGGCGATGCAATTAGGCCTCGCGTCGCTGGTGGCGGACGGTGAAGGGCTCATGCCGTTCGATCCGTCGCGCGGCGGCGCACTGAAGGCGCTCGTGCAGAAGACGAACCTCGTCCACATCTTCATCAAGGGCGGGCCGATCATGTGGCCGCTGCTCATCGCGTCGATCCTCGCGCTCGGCGTGGTGATCGAGCGCGTCTTCTTCTTGATGCTCGAACGTGTGCGCCGCAACCCGAAGGCGCTCGATGCGTTCTTCGCCGCAGTCGGAAAAGGGGACACCGAGGGAGCGATCGAGATCGGCAAGAAGTCCAAGTTCTACCTGGTGCGTGCGCTGGGGTATGCGCTCGGTCACAAGGAGCAATCGCTCGCGAGCGCGGTGCTCTACGCGCAAGGACAAGAGCTCAAGCGATACCGCCGCGGAATTCCGATTCTCGACACGGTCATCACGCTGGCGCCGTTGCTCGGTCTGCTCGGCACGGTCGTCGGCATGATGGGCTCCTTCTCGCTGATCGGCGGCGAGCTGAGCGCGCCCGGCGCGATCACGGGCGGCATCGCGGAAGCACTCATCGCGACGGCGTTTGGTCTCGGCATCGCGATCACGTCGTTGCTGCCGTTCAACTTCCTGAACACGAAGATGGAAGACGCGCGCCACGAAATGGAGGCCGCGGCGACTCAGCTCGAGCTGCTGATCCTTCCGACGCTCGCGGCGGCGGACTCAGGCCGCTCAGCGGACTCGCGTGGGCCAGGCGATTGGCTGATCCCATCCGCGACGCACGAGTCGAAGCGATCGGATCCGGACTACCGCAAGACGCGCGAAGCGCTTCAACGCCAGATGGCCGATCTCGAATCGGAACTCGGTCAGCGCGCGTTGCAAGTGCAAGACCTCCACGAACGCAAGCGCGGGATCCAACAAGCGCTTCAACAAGTCAGGGACTGACCATGCACGGCGGATCGAGACAAGGTGGTGTCAAGCGGGCGCGGATCGAGATCATCCCGCTCATCGACATCATGTTCTTCCTCTTGGCGACGTTCATCATGGTGTCGCTCGCGATGACGAAGAACCAAGGTGTGCAGGTCGCGTT
Organism: Planctomycetota bacterium; assembly: GCA_031363505.1. Taxonomy (GTDB): domain Bacteria; phylum Planctomycetota; class UBA1135; order UBA1135; genus JANLUN01. The sequence goes on from JANLUN010000211.1 coordinate 4,386, forward strand.
GCCCACCGCCGCGAGCGCCGCTTCGCTCGGTGATCAGCAGGAGATGGAGAAAGCCGTCACGCTGAGCGTCAGCGGGAACGGCGACGTCTTCTACAACAAGGACAAGATCACGCTCGCGCAGCTGCCGATGAAGCTGCAGACGCTGAAGTCGACCGCCAAGGATCCGAGGGTGATCATCAACAGCGACGCATCGGCGGACTTTAAACACGTCGTCGCCGTCCTCGACGAAGTCCGCAAGATCGGCATCGCCAAGGTCGGCATCAACACGGACAAGCGATGAAGTTCGGGATCATCGTCGGCGTCGTCTGCGCCTTCACGTTGCACGCCGGGTTCATCACGTTCGGAGGCCTCTTCTTCCCGGCCGCGCGCAAGGATCAGGGCACGCTGCAACAGGTCGAGCTCTTGAGCGCAGACGAGACCGTCCAGGACGAGAAGAAGAAAGACGAGCCCGAGCCCGAGAAGTCCGACGAGTCTGAAGCGATCGAGGTGGAGGAAGAAGCGCCGCCGGATGCGGCCGAGATGATGCGCAATCTCGAACTCACACCGATTGCCGCGACGCCCGCGCTCGATGCCGCGAGCTTGAGCGCGATCGAGGCGGCGCTCAGCGGTCAGGCCGGTCTCGGCGGCGACTTCGCTCAGTCACTCGACTTCTCATCCGGCGGCCGCATCGGCGGCACCGGCAAAGCGGGTGCGGTGGAAGGCGGCGACGAAGCCACGTTCAGCATCGCGGAGATCGATCAGCCGCCGCGAGCGGTCCTTCAGGGCGCTCCGCTCTACCCCTCGAACATGCGCGGCAAGAAAGTGGAGGGCGTCGTGACGGTGCTCTTCATCGTCGGCGCGGAGGGCAAGGTGGCGAACCCGCGTGTCGAATCCTCGACGCACACGAGCTTCGACGTGCCGGCATTGGATGCCGTCAAGAAGTGGAAGTTCGAGCCGGCGGTGAGAGCGGGCGAGCGCGTCGCCTGCAGAATGCGCATACAGATCCGCTTCCCGGCGAATTGACGTCATGAGCAAAGGTCCTCGAATGCAAATCTGGAGTCGCTCGTTCACCGTGATGTCTTCGCTTCGTGCGCGGTCGTCGTTCTATGCGGCGCTCGCCGCGTGCGCGACGTGCATCGCCCTCGCGGGAGTCGGTCGTGCAACAGGCCAGAACGACGCTGCCGACTTGTGGAAGGATCCGACCTTTCAGAAGCAGTTCGTCGGCAGCTACGGAATCAATTCCGAGATCGAGCCGCGCGTCACGCCGGACGAAGTGAAGATCCTGGAGAAGATTCGGCCGCTGATGGGGGAGGACCTTCCTCAAGCCGAATCCACGCTGAAAAAGGCCATGAAGCCGGGCTGCTCGGCGATGCTCGACTTCAATCTCGCGAGCATTCAGGCGCAGCAAGACCGGATGACCGACGCGCTCGGCAACTATCAAAAGGCGGTCGACAAGTTCCCGAGCTTCCGACGCGCTTGGCGCAACATGGGTCTCATCCTTGCGCGCGAGGGTAAGCACGACGCCGCGATCCAAGCTTTCACGCGGATGATCGAGCTCGGCGGCGGCGACGGCTACTCGTACGGTCTCCTCGGCATCGCCTACGCGGCCAAGCTCGACCATCAGGCGGCCGAAGCTTCGTTTCGTAACGCGCTCTTGCTGCAACCCGAGAATGCAGAGTGGCGCTTCCGGCTCGTGCAATGCGCGTTCAAGCAGGACAAGTTCGAGGACGCCGCGACTTTGCTCAACGTGCTCATCGAGCGCTATCCCGACAAGGCGCAGTTCTGGTTGCTCCAGGCCGAGACGTACCTCGGCATGAAGGAGCCGCTCAAGGCGGCCGAGAACCTCGAAGCGCTGGATTTCCTCGGCAAAGGCACGGCGGAGAGCCTCTACATGCTCGGCGACATCTACGTCAGCGAGAGCTTGATGGATCTCGCGGTGCGCGCGTATCGGCGAGCCATCGAGCTCGGCATCAATCAACCGATCACGAGACCGCTGCGTGCCGCGGAAGTGATGCTCGCTCGAGGCGGTGTGCCACAAGCTCGACAGATCGCGACGAACATTCACGAGGCCTTCGATCAGCGAATAGAGGACGCAGACCGTCGCAAGCTGCTCAAGCTCGAAGCTCGCCTTTCGATGGCGGAAGGCGCAGGCAGCGCCGAGATGGCGGCCGTTCTGGAAGAGATCGTGAAGCTCGACCCACTCGACGGCGAAGCCCTGTGCTTGCTCGGCCAGCACTACTCGAAGCAAGCCGAGCCTGATCGCGCGATCTTCTACTACGAGCGCGCGGCGAACATCGAGGGTTTCGAGGTGAAGGCCAAGATCTATCACGCACAGGTGCTCGTCGGCATGGGGCGCTACGCCGATGCGATCCCGTTGCTCCGTCGCGCACAAGAAGTCAAGCCGCGCGAAGACATCGCGCGATATCTGGAATCCGTCGAGCGCATCGCGAAAGCCAAGCGCTGAGCGAGCAAGAGCCTCGTGTTCGAGACGTAGGCGCGCCGCGGGCGATCGTTGTGCACGCCGACGCGCAGCCTCGCACACGCTGACGGGCAGCGTCGCACACACGCGGTGATTCGCGTCGTGCGTCGACTCACGAAACGCGCGACTCATGTGCCGCGCGTTCGAGCGTGATCCGCGGCGCGGGCGAATCCTCATCCGCTCTTCACGTTCGATCGGCGAGGACTTCGCACCGCAGCAGCACGGTCTTCACGAGCGACTAATACGCGCTCCCTAACCTGCGCACTTCACGGGCTGGAGCAAGGGCGAACGTCACCTTTGAGCTCCGTGAGACGAGTACTGGTTCAGGAGAAATCTCTGTGAGAAGTTTCATCAAGCGACAAGCATGGATCACGGTGGTCGGCGTGGGAATCGCCGGCGCCGCTTACGGGGCCACGGATGTGCCCGCTGGAATTCACAACGTGTCCGAGAACTGGACGCTGGCCGGCTCTCCCTACCGGCTCAAGGGACAGGTCTACTTCACCGGCGGCGCGACGTTGACCATCGACGCGGGCGTCATCGTCGCCAGCCTCCCCGCCGACCAAGGCAGCCTCGCGATTTGCCGCGATGCTCAGATCTTCGTGAACGGCGAGCAAGACAAGCCCGTGATCATGACGTCGACGGACGACGTCGCGACGTGGACCGGCACGACTGGATCCGGCGCGACTCAGGTTCCGGGCAATCCGCAGACCGGTGCCTACCGTCAATCCGCGCTCGAGTGGGGCAACCTCACGATCATGGGGAACGCCTACATCTCCGAGAATGCGCCGGCTCTCGGCAACACCGCGATCCCCGCCGCCACCAACGTGGCCGACATGGAAGGTCTGAACAACGGTCCCGCGACCGATCGTTACGGTGGCGGCAACGACGACGACGACCGCGGCAGCGTTCGATACCTCTCGCTCCGCTACGGTGGCAAGGTGATCGGCCTTGCGAACGAGCTCAACGGCTTGTCGCTGGGCGGCATCGGTCGCGAGACCGACGTCGACTTCGTCGACGTCATG
>JANLUN010000238.1:0-15933 GCA_031363505.1 Planctomycetota bacterium
CGCGAAGCTGTCGTAGTGGGTGGGCAGTACGTGCACGTCGCTCGCCGCGAAACACACCTCCGGGTCCTTGCGCTCGCCGAGGAAGCGCACGCGGTCCTGTACGCGAAGTCGCTCAGCGATGCGTTCGTACGTCGACTGCGAGGCATCGCGTCCGGCGACGAGCATGCGTGCGCACGGCTCACGCGCCGCGACGCGCGCGAAGGCCTCGAGCGCGCGATCGAGACCCTTGCGCGCGAAGCCTTTGCCGAGGAACAAGAAGACGGTCTCGTCAGGGCCGATTCGAAGCGAACGGCGGAGCTCGTCGCCGCGCACGCGCTCGCGTGGGTGGAACCGTTCCAGGTCGACGCCGTTGTAGATCACGTCGAACGCTTCGAGCGGGACGTGGTAACGACGCGCGATGTCGCGTTGGACCATGCGCGAGTTCGCGAGGACGCGCCGGTACGCACCGGGCGCGTACGCACGCCGCTCGATCTCCAGCGCGGCGTGGTCCTTGAGCGCCCGAAACACCGCGCGGTCGCGCAGCGACGTGATCCCCGAGCGCTGCATGCGTTCGATGAACGTGGCATGGGAGCCGCCGCCGGTCCGCACGACATCGTGGGTCCAAGTCTTGCCCAGGCCGACGACGACGTCGTAACTCGCGCTCGCGACGTGGCGCTCGACCGCTGTCGCGAATGCCCACATCCGCCATGCGCTGCCGATCACGGGACTTCTGAGCACTTGGAAACAGACGCTGGGGTGCGGCGGTTCGGCGTGACTGCGGCAAACGACCGTCACCTCGTGGCCGTTCTCGGCGAGCTTGCGCGCGAGGCCGCTGAGTACGAGCTCCGTCCCACCAATCGGTGCATGCCGCATGTGGACGAGCGCGATTCGCATCGCGAGTCAGTATAGAGGGACGCACAGACGCTTCCATCGGCGCCGCGCGGGTTCCAAGATCTACGGCTCATGGATTCGCGAGGCGTACCGTGGGAGTGTGGCGGTGCGCGCGGCGTGCGCTTCGGAGAGCTGCCGCCCGACATCGCGCGAGCGCTGCCGCGTTGGATCGCAGCGGCGCGGGTGGACGACGGAGTCGAGCTGAAACCAGGTCGCGTCTGGCGCGTCGGCGAGTGGACGATCAAGCGCTTCGAGCCGGACGGCTTCGCGGACCGTTGGCTGCGCGCCTCACCGGCCGTGCGCAGCGCGCGGCTGTGCGCTCGCATCGCACCGGTGCGCACACCGTGGCCGCTCTTCGCGCTCCAAGATCGCCCGCTTGGATGGACGTCCGCCTGGCTCGCGACCGAGTACGTCGCCGGCGAGCACCTGCACGAAGCGCTGCGGTCGAGCCCGGCCGCCGCGGACGCGCTGCCGGACTTCATGGCGGAGATGCACCGGCACGGAGTCCTGCACGGCGATCTCAACGTGTGGAATCTCCTGTGGAGCGGGAGCGAGTGGGTGCTCATCGACCTCGACGGCATTCGCGGCCCGCTGCACCGCTTTCGCCGCCGGGCCATCGCCGACGAGCAGTGGGTGCGTCTCGCGGGCACGCTGCGCGACGTCGAGTTCGCGAAGCCGCTCTTCGAGAAGTACCTCGAGCGGATGAACGAGAGCGCGCAATCGACGGGGCGCTGGAGCCGGATCGAACGCCGCGCGCGCGCGCAGGCTTCGCGCTACGACCGATTGCTCGCGGAGCGTGCGACACGGGGCGATGCCTAGGCTAAATTGCGGCGCACGTTCGCATGACCGCCTCGCCGCTCACCATCGTCCACATCGACGCCGAACACGGCTTCTCAGGCGGTGAAGTGCAGGTCTTCCTTTTGATGGAGGGTTTGCGCCGGCGCGGGCACCGGTCGGTGCTCGTGTGTCCGCCGGCGAGCCGGTGTTTCGACGAGGCGCACGCACGCGGATTCGAAGCGATCGCCGTGCGGCTTGCGAACGAGCTCGACGTCGTCAGCGTCGCGCGTCTGCGCAAGGAGCTCGCGCACCTGCGCCCGGATCTCGTCCACCTGCACACGGGGCGCGCGACGTGGCTCGGCGGACTCGCGGCGCGCTTGGCGGAAATTCCCTCGATCACGACGCGCCGCATGGACCGCGACGTGAAACGGAACTGGCGCACGCGGCTCGTGTACGGCCAACTCGTCGAGCGCGCGGTCGCGATCTCGCCGGCGGTGGAAGCGTGCATGCACGCCGGCGGTGTGCCGCGCGAGAAGACGTCGACGATCCACAGCGCCGTGGATCCGGCTGCGTTGCAACCGAAGACGAGTCGCGCCGCAGTTCGGCGCGCGCTGGGCGCGGACGAGACGGAGGTCGTCCTCCTCGCAGCGGCGTCGCTCGTGCCGCGCAAAGGGCTCGATGTGCTGATCGATGCGCTCGCGCTGCTCGAGAAGCGTGGGCTTACACCGCGTACGTGGATCGCGGGCGAAGGGCCCATGCGTGCAGGACTCGAGGAACGCTCGCTGCGTGCGTCGCTCGACACGCGCGTCACGTTTCTCGGCGCGCGAAGTGACGTGCCCGACCTGCTCGCCGCCGCCGATGTGTTCGTGCACCCCGCGCACCGCGAAGGACTCGGCATCGCAGCGCTCGAAGCGATGGCGCTCGCGCGGCCGGTCGTCGCGAGCCGCGTCGGTGGGCTCGCCGAATCCGTCGTCGACGGCCGCACGGGGATCCTCGTGCCGCCGGGGGACGCGAGCGCGCTCGCGGACGCGCTCGAGCGCGTGCTGCGCGACGGTGTGCTGCGCGCGGCGCTCGGGAACGCCGGTCCGGCGCGCGTGGCCGAGGGATTCCTCGCCGAGCAAATGGTGGAGCGGTACGAACAGCTCTACCGTGAGGTCTTGGCAGCGCGGAGCACGATATGAGTGAAGCTCCGAAACTCAGCGCGTGCATCATCACGAAGAACGAGGAAGACCGCCTCGGCGACTGCCTCGCTTCCCTGCGGTTCTGTGACGAGATCGTCGTCGTCGACTCGCACTCGACCGACCGCACACGCGAGGTCGCGGCCGCGGCGGGTGCGCGCGTCATCGAGCGCGACTGGCCCGGGCACGTGGCACAGAAAGAGTTCACGATCCGACAAGCGACGCACGACTGGGTCTTGTGCCTCGACGCGGATGAACGGCTGTCGACGGAGGTTGCCGCAGAGATCCAACGGCTCCGCGACGCAGGCTTCCCCGATTGCGCGGGCTGGCGCATGCGGCGGATCTCGTCGTACCTCGGTCGATGGATGAAGCACGGCGCATGGGTTCCCGACCATCAGCTGCGGCTCTTCGATCGGCGGCGCGGACGCTGGGCCGGGCACGATCCGCACGATCGCGTCGAGCTCGACGGACCGCGTGGCGAGCTGCGCGGCAAGCTCTTGCACCATCCGTATCGGACGTTCGACGAGCACCTGCGCACGATCGACCGCTACACGACGATCATGGCGGAGGGACTCTTCGCACGGGGCAAGCGCGCGCGCGCGAGCGATCTCGTCATTCCGCCGCTCGTGCGTTTCCTGCGCGCGTACGTGTGGAAGCTTGGATTCCTCGAGGGTTGGCGCGGATTGCTCCAGGCGTGTCTCGCGGCGCACTACGGTCGGATGAAGTACGCCAAGCTCTTGGTTCTCCAGCAGCGCGAGATAGACTCCCGTCCGGACGCACGATGAAACCGCGCGCGAGGGGTGTGAGGACTGGGATGCGCTCGATCGTGCGCGCCGCGGTCGTTCTCGGTGCCGCGTCGCTCGCGTCGACGTGTCATCGCGTGTCGCCCGTCACGCACGAGTCGGGGGCCGCGGCGCTGATGCGCAACTTGGTGCGTGCTCGCGCCGTCGACGTGATCGTTGAACCTGGGCCGCTCGAGGAAGTGTGCCAGCGCCTCGCGATCGTGTGCTCGCCCGCCACTTCGGGCGCGTCGGACCCCGCTGCGGCAACGCCGCTCGGACGCGACAGGATGGACTACCGCGTCAATCCGCCCGCCGGTCGAGAGCGGAGCTTCGCGGCACGCATCGTCGTCGGAACGTTCGCGCTTCCGCGCGTCGGATTCCTGCTCGACCACTTGGGCATGTCGTACGGCGAACGCGCGGACGGCCAAGGTTTTCAGTACCAAGAGCAAGCGTTCGACGACGACGGCGACGTGCTCATCGCGACGTTCGAGGATCCCGACCGTCCCGGTTTGCCGGTGACGCTGTTCTGCGGCAACAGTGCCGACGCGCTCGCGCCGGCGCTCGGTGACTTGGCGCCCGCTTGGCGTCCGTGGGTGCAGTGTTTTCGGCGCGGAGAGCTCGCGTTGAGCGGGCCGCTGCAACTCGACGGTCGCATCATCGCGCACGAGCTCGGACGCGTGATCGGTCGCATGGGCGCGATCCCGCAAGGACACGCCGCGATCCCAGCGCAACCGGAGGCCGCGTGGCTCACCGGTAGCGCCGCCGTGGAAGTGCCCGAGGAACGCGTGCGCGACTACATCGCCCGCGCGTCGCACGCGCGCGCGAAGATCGGCACATTCATCGCGACGCCAAACATCCCGAACGTCGACCTCACGTTGTACGCGTATCCCGAGCAGATGGTCCCCAAGGTCGGACAGCTACGGCTCGGATGCGTGAACCCGATCACGCGCTCCGCGCACGTCCTGTGCGCGAACGGCGTTCCCGACGACGGCGGTGCGGCGGTCGCGGAGGCCTGCGCGCTCAGCGCACTCGGCAATCCCGTGCATCCGTGGCTTCTTACAGGAGCGTCGGTCGACGCCGCTGGAACGTACTTCGGAGTCGATCTCGAGCGCTGGATCGCGTGGCTCTCGACGAGCGGCCGAATGGCGGATCCGACGGAGTCCAATTGGAGCGCGGATCGATCGCCGCACGTGCGCGTTCCGCTCCAAGCCGCGCTGTTCCGATTCTTGTGCGAGACGCGCGGTGAAGCGGCCGTCCGTCAGATGTGGCACGGCACGCTCGAGTTCGTGCCGGACGACGCACTGCGCGCGCAGTTCCGGCAGTTCCTCGAGCGGCGTGCGAGCGCATTCACCAAGGAATTCGAGGCGCGCCGCTCCGTGCCGATCCCGCGGCGTGGCACGGGCGCGCTCGCGAAGGGCGTTGCGTTCGAAGCGTCGAACGCTCGGCTCGCGGCGAGTTATGGCTCGAAAGTGTTCGAGTCGGCGCTCGATGCGCTACCGCAGCTCGGCGCCAACGCACTCTCGATCACGAGCTACCTCGTCGATGAACCCGATCCGCCGGAGTTCGCGGGCTTTCGCAGCCGCCGCACGTTCGGCGCAGTCGAAGGCGACCTCGGTCTCTTTTGCGCGCTGTGGCAGGCGCGCGCGCGCGGCCTCGCGACGTGGATCGAGCCGCATTGGCTCAGCGCGCCGGCCGGCTCGTACCGCGGATCCTGGGTTCGCGAGCAAGAGGGCACGGTCGCTGCCTTCGCGTCGCGCTACGCGGCCTTCCTCGAACACTACGGCTTGCTCGCCGAGCTGTGCGGCGTCGACGTGCTTTCGATCGGCAGCGAGATCCACGAGACGGCGATCGTCGTGTCCGAGAGCCGGCGCGCGAACCCGGCCGCGGCCGAGTGGAAGCGGACCGCGTGGAACGATGTGCTGCGCGCGGCGCGCGACGTGTACAGCGGCCGTCTGACGTACGTCGCTTCGAGTCCCGAGGAGCTCGCGAAGATCGAGTTCTGGCCGATGCTCGACGCGATCGCGTTCGCGCCCGACACGTCGCTGGATCGGCGGCACCCAGGCGGCGTGTTCTCCGCGAGCAACGTGCTGGCCGATCGACTGACGCGCCAGTTCGCCGATCTCGACGCGGTCTGTCGCGCGCACGATCGGCCGCTGTACCTGATGAACGTCTCGTTCGAGGACGAGGAGCGGCGCGTTCGGCGCACGCTGGCGGGCGTCGGCACGAGTCAAGTCGACGAGGCGCTGCACGAGAGCGTCGTGTTTTTCAACGTGCTCGGCGGTCCGGCGCGGCCGACGCGACTGGAAGGCCTGGTGCTCTGGCGCTGGGGCGTGGACCCCGACGATCGACGAGACGAGTTCGTGTTCCGCGGTGGATCCGTCGAGAGCTTCGTGCGGCGCGCTCTCGCGCGACTCTGACGGAGCGACGATGCTCAGCGACCTGCGCGACGGCCTCGCGCGATTCTCGCCGCAGACGCGGCGCTTCTTGTGGGGGTGCGCGGCGATGGGCGCGGCGCAGACCGTGCCGTGGACGCTGCTCGCGCTCTACCTCGACCGGTGCGGCTACTCGAAAGCGGAGATCGGATCCGTGCAGGCGTCGGAAGCGTGGGGCAAAGTGCTCGTCGCGATCCCGGCCGCGATCTTGCTGGCGCGCCTGCGGACACCGCCCGTGCTCGTGATCTCGTCGGTGCTCGCGGGTGCGTGTTACCTCGTGTTGCCGTGGCTTCCGAGCCTCGCCGCCATCCAGGCGGTGAACGTTTGCGCCGGATTGGCGTGGTCGGTGCACTACGTTGCGATCGCGCCATTCTTGTTCCGGCACTCGACCGTCGCCGAGCGCGCGGCCGTCTTCGGACTCGCGGACGCGGTGCACACCGGCGCGGCGGTGGCGGGATCGTTCGCTGCGGGGAGCGTCGTGACTTGGTTGACGCACCTGGCGGGCGGGGAGCGCGAAGCGCTCGCGTTCGCCTTGTCAGGCGGTGGAGTGCTCGCATTGCTCGCGACGTTTCCCTACGCCCGCATCCGCGAGGACTCCGCGCCGCTGCGCGCGTCGATCGGCATGGTGCGCGTGCTGCGCGAGAATCGCGGGCTCCTGGTGCGGTTCGCGATCCCACACCTCGTGATCGCTTGCGGAGCTGGCCTCTGCATCCCGTTCCTCGGCCTCTACTTCCAAGACCGATTCGAAGTCGCGCCGGGCGCCGTCGCGAACTTGTACGCGGCTGGACAGGTGCTCGTCACGCTCGGCTTTCTCGGAACGCCCTGGCTCCTTGCGCGCACGAGCTTCGTGCGCAGCATCGTGATCCTCGAGCTGGCGTCGATTCCGTTCTTCCTCATGTTGGCGATCACGAAGAGTCTCCCGGTCGCGATCGGCGCGTTCCTGGCACGCGGCGCATTGATGAACGCCGCGACTCCGCTGCTCAAGCACTTCAGCATGCGCGCCGTTCGCGAAGAGGTGCGCGAGCTGCAGAACGGAATCACGAGCCTCGTGTACGGGCTCGGCTGGGTGATCGGTCCGCAGATCGGTGGTCGATTGCTCGACGCGAGCGGCGACAACTACCGCGTGCTCATGTGCACGACGGTCGGATTCTACGTGGCGGCGGCGGTGGCGACGATGGTGCTCTTGTCGCCGCTCGAGAAGAGCGCAGGCGCGTAGCCCGCGACTGCGCCGGACTTGACGAGGACCAGCACGAGGTTCTCGTCCATCAAGACCGAAGGGGAGAGCAGGATGCGCCGCAAGTCGCGGCAGGCCTCGCGCTGCAAAGGCGACTCGTACTTCGCCATCGGCCGCGCGTACCGCATCGTTCCGAGCCAAATCAAAGGATAGAGAGCGACGAACGCGATCCACGCCGAGAGCTTGCGATTCGCGCGACCGATGTGCTGCACGCGGAATCCGTATTGCCACAGAAGATAGTGGAGCACCGGCATCGCCGGAATGAACAGATTGTTGTAGTCGCCGGGCGGCGAGCCGTAGTTCGCCGGCCGCCTGCGTCCCTTGACGAAACCGCTCATCAGGAAGTGCAAGCGCGAGCGAACGCCGCTCGAGTTCGGCGTCGTCAGCACCCAGACGCCGCCGGGACGAAGGATGCGGCTGAACTCGCGCACCACGTGCGCCGGATTCTCGAGGTGCTCGATCACTTCTTGGAGCACGGCGCAGTCGAACGATCCACTCTCCAGCGGCAGCGGGACGTTTAGATCCACGTGAGCGATGCACTTCGCGCCGCGGCCGAGGTCCATCTCGTCGTCGAACGTCGAGGCTGTGACGTCAAAACCGCGTTTCACCAGCTCGCGCGTCAACGCGCCCGTCCCGCAGCCGCCTTCGAAGAGGCGCTGACCGGGCGCACTCGGGAGCACTCGCAGAACGTGTTCAGGTCCGTGCATGGGGGAGGCTCACTTTAGCGGATGGAAGGACACGAGCCGCGCTCCGGCGCCGCACGCGCTTCGAGGAATCTATAGAAGAGTGCCCGCGAGGATCGTCGTCGCGGCCGTGAAGTAGATGAGGATCCCGGTGACGTCGACGAGCGTTGCAACCAGCGGAGCCGAGGCCGTCGCGGGGTCGAGGTTCACGCGCTTCAACAGGAACGGGAGCAACGATCCAGCCAGCGTTCCCCACGTCGCGACGCCGACGACGCTCATCGCGACGGTGATGCCGACCAGTACGTAGTGCTCGCCGAAGTAGCCGACGCTCGGATCCTCCTTGTTGTGGAACAAGTGCTGCCAGATCCAGACGCGCGCGAAGCCGACAGCGCCGAGGATCGCGCCGAGCGCAATTCCCGACGAGAGCTCGCGCACGAACACGCGCCACCAATCGCGCAGCCGAATTTCGCCGAGCGCCATAGCGCGGATGACGAGCGTCGAGGCCTGGGATCCGGAGTTCCCACCGACCGAGAGGATCAGCGGGACGAAGAGCGCCAAGAAGGTGGCCGCGTGGATCTCAGCCTCGAACGTGCCCATCGCGCTGGCCGTGAACATCTCGCCGATGAACAGCACCACGAGCCAGCCCGCTCGTTTCTGGAGCATCTGCCGGAAGCCGACCTGCAGGTAGGGAGCCTGCAGCGCGGCGGTACCACCGATCTTCTGGATGTCCTCGGTCGCTTCCTCGCGGACGACGACGACGATGTCGTCCGCGGTCACGATGCCCTGCATGCGACCCTGCGCATCGACGATGGGGATCGCCATCAAGTCGGCCTGCGCGAAGAGTCGCGCGAGCGCCTCTTGGTCCATCTCGTCCGGCGCGGTGACGAGCTCTTTCTCCATCACCTCGCGCACGAGAGCATCGCCGCGCGCCATCATGAGTTGGCGGAACGAGACGACGCCGAGGAGGTGCATCGCCTCACCGAGGACGTACGCGTAGTAGATGCTCTCGACGCGCTCGCGCGTCTGTCGGCGCAAGTAGCTGATCGCCTCGTCCACGCGCATGTCGGGCCGCAGCCGCGCGTAGCGCGGATTCATCAGTCCGCCCGCTTCGTCCTCGGAGTACGCGAGCAGCGCGTTGATCTCCTTGCGCGCGGGTTCGTCGAGCAATGCGAGGAGCTTGCCGCGGTCCTCGACGGGTGCCGCTTGGATCACGTCCGCCGCGTCGTCAGGCGCCAGGGCGCGCATCCACCAGCGCTGCTCGAGCGTCGGCAGTCCGAGCACGACGTTCGCGCGGTCGAGCGCGGAGAGCTCGAGGAAGAACTCCTCCGCCTCGCTCGACGTCAGGCAGCGAAAGCCCTCGACTCGGTCCGACGGATCGAGGATGGACCACGCATCGCGCAGGTCGACGGACGAGACCCGCGGGGTCTCTTGGTCCTGTGCTTCCGTGGGCATCATGGCGGCGGCGACGTCGTTCGAACGCGGCCACCGTTCTAGCGACTCGCCCTCGAAAACCCCATGCACTGTCTGGCTTTGGTGTGGTTAAGCGGGCCGCTGCCCTTCCTCGGACGACCTCTCCCGGTCAGCTCGCACTCCTCTGCAAGCCGGTCCAGCTCCCGATCGATTCACTCGCTCGAGCGAGCGGGTGAATGCTCGCTCGCTCCCAATCCTGTCTCCACGAGATGAGCTCGCTCTCGCTCAGTCTCTGCGGCACGAAGCCCAGCTTTTGTGCCGGCGAGAAATCATCTGTGTTGAATCGTCGCCGCACGTAGTTGCGGTAGCTCGCGAAGATCTGCAACGCCAAGTCTAGGTAGCGCCGCTTCTTGCTCGCCAGCCACGACTGACGCCGCAGTCGGCCTATCAAGTCGCGCGCGATCGCCTCGGTCTGATTGATCGCGAACAAGGGATTGTCGATCGTGCGCGGGAGTCGGCTGCTGGTCGTGCGGTGCCTCAGGCGTCCTTTCCCAAACGCTTGCTGCGCCAGCGCGACGTAGGAGCTCTTCTTGTCCGTCTCGAGCATCACGCGGCTGAGCTCACCCGCCATGTCGGCGCCTCGCTTGAGCGTGCGCAGCACGCGCGAACGCGACTGATCGCGGCGCTTTCCTAAGCGTTTTTCATCCCGCGCGAGCGCTCTCCCGCGCGCTCCGGTCATCTTGCCACGGGGTCGAATCGTCGCCGACTCGGCCCACACGACGAAACGCGAGTCACGTTCGATCAATACCGGCACGCTCAGTGGACGCGTGTTGCGCCGGCCCTCGAAGGTCTCGAGCTCGTCAAACTGAAAGCTCGATCCGTCTGGCAGCGGGCCGCGCAGATTCAGGTTTAGGCGCCGCAGGTGGCGGGCGATCTTTCGGAACTTCAGCTCGCAGCAGCGCCGGCTCAGTCCCAGGTTGCGCGAGCTCTGTCGCAGACCAACTCCCGAGGCGAGCGATTGGAACAGGCGCGCATTGAGATCCGGACGGTGATCGCGATAGTCGGCGCGAAAGGTCTGACGCGAGAACGTGCGCCGGCAGGCGCTGCATCGAAAACGTGGGATGGGATGAGGGCGGCAGCGGGCGCTGTAGTGACCGTAAGGACGGAACGCGGATGCGTGGGGCTCGCGGTGCATCCGGCAGCTTCGATAAGGACAACGCGGCGGATTGAACATGGATCGCTGGGCTCCTGACAGGCCGGGTATGAGGGCCTGCTTCGGACTGCGATCGAAGAACGAGCCGACGGTTGCGGGTGCATTGCGCGATTCCCGCGCCCGAAGACACAGCGATGCCAGTCAGTGCGAAAACCCCATGAGAGCTTCGGTCAATATCGACCGATTCTCGGTCCGGAAGACCGTGACAGGCGCGGCCGATCCGGTGCTACACGCGGTACGCGTCCGGCCCCGACGGCTGCTCGACGCGCCGGAATCCGCGCGAGCCGAGCGCTGCCGCGAGCGGTCGCCGCTGGTCGTCTTCGCCGTGAACAAGGAACAGCGCCTTGGCCCGCTCCGCGTGCGGCTCCAGCACCTGGATGAGTCCTTCGCGATCCGCGTGCGCGGAGAAACCCAGGATCGGTGTGACGCGCGCCCGGACCGCGTAGCTCCCGCCCATGATGTTCACGCGCTCCGCGCCTTCGACGAGTCGCCGGCCGAGCGTGTGAGGCGCTTGGAAGCCCACGATCAGGATCTCCGTGTCGGGGCTTTGGATGTTCCACGCCAAGTGATGGAGGATGCGGCCACTCTCCATCATTCCGGACGCGGACACGATGACCATCGGGCGCGGGTCTTCGTTCAACGCGCGACTGTCGGCGACCGACTCCGTGAAGCGCAGGAACTCGCGGAACGCGGGGTCGGATTGGTAGCGCTCGTACAGCGCGAGCGCGTCGCTGTCGAAGCACTCCGGGTGCGCCATGACAATCCGCGTCGCCGCGCGTGCGAGCGGGCTGTCGACGACGACTGGAACGGGCGGGGAGCGCTTGTCCGCGAAGATCCGCGACAAGCTGTAGAGGATGTGCTGCGTGCGCCCGACCGCGAACGCCGGGATCAAGACGCGTCCGCGTCCGCGCTCGGCGAGCCGTCGCACGACGGCGGCGAGATCGTCGTCGAGGTGCTCGATCGGTGGGTGGGAGCGATTGCCATACGTCGACTCGGAGATGTAGACGTCCGCGTCGCTGAGCGGCTCGGGATCTCGCAGGATCGGCTGGTGCCAGCGGCCGTAGTCGCCGGTGAACACGAGGCGCTGCTTCTCGGCGCCGCTGCCGATCTCGGCTTCGACCCACGCGGATCCGATGATGTGCCCCGCGTCGCGAAACCGAAAGCGCATGTGCGGCGCCGCTTCGAACCACTCGTGGTACGCGTGCGACTGGAAAAGTCGCAGCGTGCGCGTGACGTCTTCGTCGAGGTAGAGCGGCATCACTTCGCTCCTCGGAAGCTCGGCGGGCTCGATCGGAACGGCGCGATCGTTCGCGAGTTTGGGCCTGGGTAGATCGAGCCCAGTGCTCGAATCACGCTGTCCCTGCGCAGCCTGCCAGCGGCGCCGAGACTTCTGCGTCCGTCGCGAAGACTCGAGCTTGCGACGGATGCGCTGGCGATTCATGTACTCGGCGTCCTGGAGCATGATGTGCGCGGAGTCGCGCAGGAGCACTTCGCACAGGTCGATCGTCGCCGGCGTCGCGTGGATCCGCCCGCCGAACCCGTGCCGCACGAGCATCGGCAGCTTGCCGCTGTGGTCGATGTGCGCGTGCGATTGCACGACGGCGTCGATGCTCGAGGGCGGGAACGCGAACCGCGAGTTGCGCCGGTAGCTCTCGTCGCGTCTACCCTGGTACATCCCGCAGTCGAGCAGCACCGCGTGCCGCCCCGCGCGGATCATGTGGCAGCTGCCGGTCGTGTCTCCCGTGGCGCCGAAGAACTTGAGCTCCATGCGGAGGAGTATAGGAGACCGTCCGGCTACCTCATGACTTGCTCGGACCGGGATCCTGCGTGCCCATCCACGCCGTGGCTTTCTTCAGGAAGTCGGCGCTCGTGTGCATCGTGAGGATCTTGAGCTGCGCACTCGCTGGAAGTTGGTAGTCCTTCATCCGCTCCCACGTGCCATCGGGTTTCGGTTTGCGATTCTGGACGTCCCAGGTCTGCCGGAACTCTTCGAGGATCTGCGCGAACTTGGCCTTGTGCTGCGTCGCGAGAAAGCGCACGACGCCCCACGACGTCTGCGCGGCGTCGTGTTCGTACGTGCCGCGCTTCCACATCGCGAACTCTTCCATCTTCAACGGATCCTTCGCGCGGTCGTTGAACGTGTTCTTCACTTCGATCGGCCACGCCGCGTGCTCGACGGTGTAGACGAACTCGTCGCGGTAGGGGAAGCACCAGATCGATGCGTCGAAGCCCATCTCCGCTTCCCACGCGACGCCTTGCACGAGCCAGTTCGGAAGCTGACCGAAGCGCGAGAGGAGCAGCATCTGTGCGACGCGGTTCAGGAGCTCGTGCTCCGGACTCCACTCTTCCTGTCCCGACGCGATCTCGATGTAGGCGCCGCAGAGCGGCTGCTCGAGAACGAAGCCCGTGTTCTTGCGCGCGCTCGCGAGCCAGTCCTTCAAGTAAGGATGAGCCTTGCCGAGCTCGTCGAGCGCCGTCGCGAACTCCTTCTCGTCGCGAATCACGAGCATCACGCCGGTCTGTGAATCGGGCTGCAGGCTGGCCGCGCCCCAACTCGTTGCCTTCTTCGCCGGCTCCGTCTTCACCGGTTTCGGCGGCGGCGTGCCAGCCGGCGGCGATTCGGGATCCTCGGGAATCACATCGGGCGGTTTCTCCGGCGTCGGTTTGCTGCTGCTCGCCTCGGCGGCTTTGACGACAGGCGTGCGATCGGGCACGGGCAGGATCTCGTCGAACCACTTGCACGTGCGCGCCAGGATCTCGGCTTGCTTCTCATGGATCGAGCGCTCGGCGGGCGTCACGAGCACGAGTCGCGCCGCGGGATCGACGGTCATCCGGTACTCGTGTTCCTTCGCCCACTGTTCCCACGTGTTGATCGCCGCGCGCGCGCTCTCGGGTAAGTCCGCCGGGAGCTTGCCGGGTGCGAACGTCGCGTCCTTCCACGTGATGGTGACGTTGCCGCCCGCGACGGCGGGGAGTGCGAGCAGCGCGAGCGAACCGATCGACAGACACAAGCGGGAGAGAACCATGGTTCAACGCCTTTCCTTCAACCAACGTCGCACGCGATCTTCGAGATCGGGAATCGTGAGCCCCAAGATCTCCTGCACGGCGGGCACCGGATCCGTCGCAGCCGTCGGGCTGGCGAGGTTTTCTCCGGCGCGCTGGAACAACTTCGCCGCGTCCGCCGGACGCGACTCGATCAGGTAGGCGCACAGCGCGTACGCCGCAAGCATGTCCTGCATCGTCATCACGTTGGGGTCGCGGCGCATCACCTGATCGAGCTTGGGAGCTGCTTCGCTGTCGAGGAGCTTGAGCGCCTCGTTCATCCAATTCGTGTCCGAGTTGAGGAGGACCGAGCGCAGCGTCTGCTGCTCCTTGTCCTCCGTCGCCGGTGCCTTGCTGATGAACCAGGTGAGGCGCGTTCCACACAGCTCGCGCGTCAAATACAGCCCGGCACCTTCCCAGACCCAACCGCACTGGGCCGTCACGCCGCAAGCCGAGTGCAGGAGATGGCCAATAGTGTGACGCACCGAGTTGTCGAGGCGGCGGCGCGGTTCGGGATCAAAAAGCGCGACATGCTTGTCCTCGTTGACGCCCGAGCTCTGCAGGCCGCGGATGAAGTCGCGCTCCGCCGTCGTGAGCGACGGAAGCTTGTCGATGAACCCGTCCTTCTCGCCTTCGTGCGCCAGGACGAAGATGGTGTAGCCCGCGGGCAGAGTCGCTTGGAACCCGAACAGTGCGTTGAGCAGCGATTCGGCGGCGAGGCACGTCGTGAGGATGGACTGCGCTTCTGGTTCGTCACCGGTCGAGAACACGCGCATCGAGCTCGTTCCAATCGCCGTGTTCCAGGCCGCGAGCGCGGCTTCCTCGGGGGTCGGCGGCGCCTCTTCAGCGGCCGGAACGTCGCTCTTGCTCGACTGGACCAGCGTCTTGATCTCGGCGCGTCGCGCCTTCGCGGCCACTGTGTCGGCGAGTACCCACTGGTCGCCCGACTTCGTCTCCGCCGCGACGTCGTGGATGCGCGCGTCGTCCGGATCGAAGCGCAGGATCTCGTCGTAGACCTCGCGCCGCAGCTTGGGATCGGTGGACTCCGACGCGAGCAGCTCGAGCATCGTGTCGCGGTAGCGGCCGATCGCCTTTGCGCGCCGAGCGGGGAGCTCCTCGAGTCCCTTCGGGTTCCGGTTCTTGGCCTCGCGCGCCGGCGGGTCCTTCCACGAGCCGTCGGGATTGCGGCCGTAGCGCAGCCCCTTGCGCGCATCGAGGTTGTCCGGCTCGAGGGTCAGGATCCGGGTATACACCTGGTCGCGCTCGAGGAAGAGCTCCTTCAGCGAGCACCACTCCGCCAGCGAGAGCTGGGACTTGATGAGCTCGACGCGGGCCTCGGCGCGCTTGCGCTGAAACCCGTCGCTCTGCGCCGACACGAGGCTCGGGAACAAGAGCATCCCGAGGACCGCGAGAATGATGACCTTGGGCGAGCGTGCCACCAACTCAACTCTCCTCTCGAACTCGACTTCTGTGCCGGGACTTTGGCGCGCGTTCTATCCACGCATCAACGCGACAGGGTATGGGAGAAATGTCAGAGATTCATTGTCTTTACATGCTTCGAGCGACTGTGCCGTGCGAGTCTCAGCACCCGGGCCCGTTCGCGCGTCCAAGACTCCGTTTCATGTCCCTTATTCCTGTTGCCGTCGATCCAATCGCGAGATGTCCGCTGAGATCGAAGAGGAGGGTGCCGGCTCGCTGACGCGACGCCTACCATACGGCCCCTCGAGCGCATGAAGAGTCCCGAACCCACCGCTGCCGCATCGCCTGCTGCCCCATCAAACGGCGACGCCGCCATCTTGGGACTGACGCGTCCGCATCACCATCTCTTGACGCTCTACGCGCTGCAGGCGCTCTTCGCGTTCGTGCTCGCGCCAATCGTGTTCGTCCCGCTGTACTTCAAGTACCACACGCTGCGTTACAAGTTCGACGAAGAGGGCATCAGCGCGACGTGGGGGATCCTTTTCCGGCGCGAGATCTATCTCACCTACAAGCGGATTCAGGACATCCACGTCAAACGGAACCTGATCGAGCGCTGGCTCGGCATCGGAACCGTCGAAGTCCAAACGGCTGCGGGGAGCTCGTCGGCCGAGCTCGCCCTGGAAGGCTTGGGCGACTACGCCGCGATGCGTGATTTCCTGTACCGGCGAATGCGCGGACATGAGATCGCGTCCGGTGCATCGGTGGTGCCGCGGACCGCGCTATCGACGGACGACGACGTGATCGGATTGCTCCGCGCGATTCAGGGCGAGCTCGAAGGCGCGCGTCGTGCGCTCGAGTCGCGGAGCTAAGGGCGCGCACGTCACTCCACGAGC
>JANLUN010000263.1:0-6672 GCA_031363505.1 Planctomycetota bacterium
CGAACACGACCATCGCGGGCGCGGTCGGAGTCGTCTCGACGATCCGTGCCGCGCCGCTCTGCAGCACTTTCGCGCCGTCGGTCACCAGCGTGTTGAGCGTCCGCCACTGCGGCTTCGCGCCGCCCAGGAAGCCCGAGTAGAAGAGCTGACCGGGGCCGCCGTACGCCCACTTTTGCTCGATCGTCATCGCGACCGGGTCGATGTCGTACTCGACCGCGCGGCTGTAGAACGCGCTCGACGGGCCCGGCGCGGTCGGCGGCACCACACGGTAGTTGCCGTTGTCGAACATCACGAGCGTCCCGCGGCGCGTGATCTCCGGGTCGTGCTGGTGGAAGTTCCACTCGAAGTTCGGGCCGATCGGCGTCAGCAGCTTGCTCGACCATGGCGCGACCCAGCGTTCGTGCGGACCGCAGATCCACACGAGCTCGCCCGTGTTGCGCTTGATCTTCACGACCGCGTCCTGGTGGCGAAGCGACACGATGTAGGAGTTGTCGCTCGTGTCGAGCAGCACCGCGTTGCCGTGGCTCCAGTCCTTCGTCTGCGAGCCCGGATACATCGTGTTGTAGAACGTGGCGAGCGAGCCGTAGACGATGCGGTACGGGTCGAGGACGTCGAGCAGCTTCGTCTCGCGCACGATCGTCCCGTCGCGCTTGAACTCCACGATGACGTCGCCGACCACCGTCGAGACCGGGTTCGTGATCGCGGTGTTCACTTCGTCGGCCGGGTAGTTCGGGAAGTCGCGTCGCTCCGTGCTGAGCGTCAGGAAGTCGGCGACTTCCGGTTCCGGCAACTCGCGGATCTCGTGGTGGAACGAGTGCGTCGCGACGCCGGTCGTCCCCGGAGGCGCGCCCGCGAGCCCCGTGGCGACCCACGTCTTGACCGCGTTCCCCAGGATGTCCATCTCGACGGCGGCCGAGCCGGGGACGAAGCCGCCGACCAGCGCGAGTAGGTGTCCGTTGCGCATCCGCGTGACGAGGCCGATGTCGTACGACGCTTCCAGGTACCACACGACCTGACCGGCGGCGTCGAGCATCACGATGTACGTGCCGCTCGCACCCGGCGGAACTCCCGGCGTGACGAACCGCGTTTGGAACAGCGTGACGCCGGGCTCCATGCGCGTCGGAAAGCTCACGCTCGTCGTGATCGGCGGGAAGTTCGCCGGCAGCGGCGGCGTGACGAAGGTCAGCAGCGCGGGCCAAGTCGTGAGGTTCCCCGCCTGATCGCGCGCCGTCACGCGGATCGTGTGGGTGAGATTCGGCCGCACACCGAGGACGAGCACGCGGTGCACCGTCTTGTAGACCGGCTCGGCGAGCACGGTCCAGAGGCGCGTTCCATCCGCGATCGTCAGCGCGATCTGCGTCGGCTCGTTCGTCGTCAGCGTGATCGTGGCGACGAGCGGCACCGCCGTGTTGGGATTCGGGATCAATGACGGCGCCGTGGTGATCGCCGGCGGAGTGTTGTCGATCTGCGGCAACGTGTCCGCGAACGACATCGGCGCGCTCGCCACGAAGAGCGCGGCGGCAAGGAGAGCGAGTTGGGAAACGTGGCGCACGATGAGACCTCCTGGGGCGATGGAGTGCAGGACTGCCGCGACCTGCGTCGCGGACTGCTGTGTTCACGAAGGAGATGCCGGGGGCGGTTCAGGAATTCCTTCCTGGACTAGCCCCGATTGTGCCACCGCACGGATCAGGCTGCTGGAGGAACGCTCCACAGCCTGTTCCGCGCGGCATTTCTCCAGTTCAGTTCCCCGCGGCACCCGCGGCGCCCGCGGCGATCGCACCCACGATGAACATCCCAATGAAGATCAGAATCCCGAGCGCCGCCAGGACGACGGAGATGATCCCGCACACCTTCCCCGCTTGCGTCATGCTGCGTCCGCTCGGGTCGATCTCACCGCGGTTCATGGCGGCGAGGTCTCCCGAACCCATCACCCACGAGGCGATGCCGAGCGGCATGCACAGCACGATTCCGAGGATGCCGAGGACGAGGATGAGCACGCCGCGGTGCGGACGCGCGCCGGAGGAAGCGGAAGGGGCGTAATCGGTCATTGCGTTGAAGCTCCTATCGCGGTCGTCTCCAGATGACAGGCCACTCGTCGGGAAGATTCCGGGATGGAGTCTTCGCAGGGGGGCGAGAGGGCCGGCGTTTCTGTGCGACAGCGATCGTTCGGGACACTGCTCTTCTGCGGACAGCGCGGATGGAATCGGCAGCCGCTCGGAGGATCGAGGGGTGAGCCCGGATCTCCGGCGATGAGCGTACGCCGCGGCCCCCGCTCCATTCCAGGGTCGAGCCTCGGCACCGCCGCGAGGAGTCCCTGCGTGTACGGGTGCCGCGGATCGCCGAAGAGCTGCTCGCGCGACGCGTGCTCGACGATCCGGCCGAGGTACATCACCGCGACGTCGTCGCACAAGTGCCGCACGACGGCGAGGTCGTGCGCGATGAATAGATAGGAAAGCGAGAGACGAGCGCGCAGCTCAGCGAGCAGGTTGACGATCTGGGCTTGGATGGAGACGTCGAGCGCGCTCACCGGCTCGTCGCAGATCAAGAGCTCGGGCTCGAGGACGAGCGCCCGCGCGATCCCGATGCGCTGGCGCTGGCCGCCGGAGAACTCGTGCGGATAGCGGTCGAAGTGACGCGCGTCGAGGCCGACCGACTCGAGCGTGGCGAGCGCCTTGATCCGTCGCTCGCGCGGTCGCATGTGACCGTGGATCGCGAGCGGCTCGACGAGCGCGGAGCCGACCGTCTGGCGCGGATCGAGCGATGCGTACGGATCCTGGAAGACGAGTTGGATGTGCCGCCTGTGAGGACGCCAGGCGCGCGGGGAGAGCGACGTCAGCTCGACGCCGTCGAACTTAACTGAGCCCGCGGCCGCGGGCTCGAGGCCGACGATCGTGCGCGCGACGGTCGACTTGCCGGAGCCGGACTCGCCGACGAGCCCGAGTGCGCGTCCGCGCTCGAGATCGAACGAGACGCCATCGACCGCGGCGAACGTCGCCGCGTGCCCGCGCGTGCGCGCGCGATAACGCGTGACGAGTCCGCGTACTTCGAGGAGCGCGCTCACAGCGAAAGCTCACCACTGCGGATGCACGCCGCGCTGTGCGCCTCGCTCCACGCTTCGAGCTCCGGGCGCGCGCCGTCACAGCGCGGCAGCGCGTGCGCACATCGGGGCGCGAACGAACAACCGCGGGCGAGGCGCAGAAGATCGGGCGGCTGTCCGGGGATCGATGCGAGCGGCTTCGAGAGATCGCTCGCGAGCGTCGGCGCGCTGCTCAATAGACCGCGCGTGTACGGGTGTCGCGGCCGGTGGAAGATCGCGCGCACGCTGCCGGTCTCGACGATGCGACCGGCGTACATCACGTTCACGCGATCGGCGAGGCCGGCGACGACGCCGAGCGAGTGCGTGACGAAGAGGGTCGCGGTTCCGTGTCGCTCGCGCAGCTCGGCGAAGAGATCGAGGACCTGCGCCTGGATCGTGACGTCGAGCGCGGTCGTCGGCTCGTCCGCGATCAGCAGCTTGGGTTTGCAGAGGAGCGCCATCGCGATCATCACGCGCTGCCGCATGCCGCCGGAGAGCTGGTGCGAATACGCGGCGAGCCGATCCTCGGGGCTCGCGATTCCGACCTCGCTTAGCGCTTCCGCGGCGCGCCGGCGTGCGTCGCGCCGAGTGAGCCCGCGGTGCACTTCGAGCACCTCCTCGAGCTGGCGGCCGACCGTGAGGAACGGATTGAGCGACGTCATCGGATCCTGGAACACCATCGCGATGCGATCGCCGCGCAGCGCGCGCAGATCCGGGGGCGCGAGTCGCGTGAGGTCGCGGGCTTCGAAGAGGATCGAGGTCGCCTCGACTTGCGCGGGCGGCGAAGGCAAGAGGCCCATCACGGCCATGCACGTGACCGATTTGCCGGATCCCGACTCGCCGACGAGGCCCAGCGTCTCGCCCGCGTCGAGCGTGAACGAGACGTCGTCGACCGCGCGCACTATGCCGTGCCCGGTATGGAAGCGCACCGAGAGATGCTCGACATCGAGCACGCGCGTCGTGGTCTTGTCGCTCACGCTCCGCGCTCCTCGAGCTTCGGATCGAGCGCGTCGCGCAGCTCGTCGCCGAGGATGCCCAGTGCCAGCAATACCGATCCCATCGCCGCGGCCGGCCACACGACGAGCCACCAGTCGAGTCGCAGCGGGTTGATCGCCTCCGTGCCTTCGACGGCGAGCATACCGAAGCTCACCTTGGGTGGCTCGATGCCGAGGCCCAGGAACGAGAGGAACGCCTCGAAGAGCATCACCGCCGGAATCGTCAGCGTGAGATAGACGATCACGACGGGTGCGACGTTCGGAAGGATGTGCACGGCGAGGATGCGCGCGCTCGACGCGCCGAGCACGCGTGCAGCCTGGACGAACTCGCGCCGCTTGAGCGACAGCACTTGTCCGCGCACGACGCGCGCCATCGTCAGCCAGTAGAACGCGCCGATCACGACGTAGAAGAGCGTCTCCCGATCGATACCGAAGCGCGCGTCGAGCCCGCCGCGCCAGGCGTCGAGGATCGTGATCAAGAAGATCACGAGGAAGATGAACGGCAGCGAGTAGAGCACGTCGACAAGGCGCATGAGGAGCTCGTCGACCCACCCGCCGAGGAGACCCGCGAGCGCACCTATGGACACGCCGATCACGAGGCTCGTCGCGGCCGCGGCGAGCGCCGCCAGGATCGACGTGCGGCTGCCCCAGAGGATGCGCGACAGGAGGTCGCGCCCTTTCGAGTCGGTGCCGAGCCACGGCGCGGTCTGCCAATCGCCGAAGACCTGCTGGCGGACGGACACGAGCGCGCGGTCGATCGCGGAGAGCTCCCAGTACTCGGGCGCGAAGCCGCCGCGTCCGAACTCCGTCCACGGCGCGACGGGAGCGGCCGCCTGCGGCGCCAGATGCAGCGTGACCGGCGAAGGGAGCGGCCACAGCGGAGCGAGGATGCTCGCGAGCGCGACGCACGCGAGGAACGCGAGCGCGAACGCGGCCGCGCGTCGTGTGCGCAAGCGCCGCCACGCGCGTGCGCCCGGACTCTCGCTCGTCGCTTCACCGGCGTTCATCGCGGCTAGATCTCGGAGAGCTCGATGCGCGGATCGAGCCAGGTGTACGCGACGTCGACGAGCGCGTTCAGCGCGCACACCATCACCGTGTAGAGGATGGTCACGCCCATCGCGAGTGTGTAATCACGGTTCAGCGCGCTGTTGACGAAGTGCGAGCCCGTGCCGGGGATCGCGAAGATGCGCTCGATGACGAGGCTGCCCGTCAGCACGCCCGCGGCCGCCGGCCCGATGAACGACACGACGGGCAAGAGGCCCGCAGCGAGTGCGTGACGGAGGACGACCGTGTGCGGCGGGAGTCCCTTAGCGTGCGCGGTGCGGACGTGGTCCGCCGAGAGCGACTCGAGCATCCCTGTGCGCGTCAGGCGTGCCACGTACGCGGCGAACGGTGCGCCGAGTGCGAGCGCGGGGAGCACGAGGTGCTGCCAGGTTCCGTAACCCGCGACCGGCAGCCAGCCGAGCCAGCAGACGAACACGATCACGAGCACCCCTGCGACGACGAAGTTCGGAACGGCGATGCCGGCCGTCGCGAAGAGACGCAGCGCGACGTCGAGACGCCGGCCGCGGCTCAGCGCGGAGGCGACGCCCGCCGCGATTCCCATGGACAGCGCGAACACGAGCGCCAGGCTCCCGAGCGCGAGCGAGATCGGAAGCGACTGCGCGAGGATGTCGTTCACCGTGAAGTCGCGGTAGCGCAGCGACGGACCGAAATCGCCGCTCAATACACCGCCGAAGACGCGCGTTCCATCGCCGCCGATCGTCGTCGCCGCACGCGCGTCGAGGTTCAGCGGGCCGACGTACTGCAGATACTGCTTCCACAGCGGCCAATCGAGGTGGTAGCGCGCGGCAATGTTGCGCTCGACGGCGGCGCTGAGTGTTCGATCGCCATCGAACGGCCCGCCTTTCACGGCGCGCATCAGAAAGAACGACGCCGTGACCACGAACCACGTGGTGACGACGAGCCACAGAAGTCGCCGGACGAGGAAACGCGTCAACGGGACACCGCACGCCGCGCCGGAGGATAGAGCCCGTTCGACGGCCCGTGAGAAGCGACGCGCGTACGGCCGTCCGCACGCGTCGCACGATCCCGCGCGAGCTCCGCGTCATCCATCCAATACCAGAACTTCGGGAAGTGCTCGTCGAGCACGTTCGCGCCGAATCCACCGAGGCGCGGATCGACGAGGTTCGTGGTGACGATGACGTACAGCGGCAGAATCGGCAGCGCGTCGAGCAGGAGCGCTTCGGCTTCCGCGAGGAGGCGCGCGCGTTCCGATGGCTCGGCACCGACCGCGCGCGCGAGGAGAGCGTCGTACCGCGGATCGGACCAGCCCGTGCGGTTGTTCTCGCTCGTGCTCGTGAAGATCTCGAGGAAGCTCAGCGCGTCGGGGTAGTCGCCGATCCACGACGAGCGCGAGACGTCGAACGAGAGGCTCCTCTGCGCCGCGAGGAAGACCTTCCATTCTTGATTCAAGAACCTGACGTCGAGGCCCAAGTGCCGACGCCAACCGTCGCCGATGACTTCCGCGATGTCCTTCTGATTGCCCTGCGTGTTGTAGTGGATCTCGACGGCGGGGAGCGGCGCCCTACCAGGTCCGAA
>JANLUN010000353.1:0-4560 GCA_031363505.1 Planctomycetota bacterium
GCTCTCGAACGGATTGCCGCCCGAGCGATTGACGATCGCCGCGACGCCGCACGGACGGATGTCTTGCTGTTCGAGCACCGCGATGACCTCGCGCGCCGAACCGCCGGTCGTCAAGACGTCCTCGACGACGAACACACGCTCGTTCGGCGTGACGGAGAAGCCGCGCCGCAAGCTCATCGGGCCGTCCTTGCGCTCCGTGAACAGCGCGCGTGCGTCGAGCGCGCGCGCCACTTCGTGCGCCCACGTCACGGCGCCGAGCGCCGGACCGATGACGACGTCGACTTTGTCGTGTCCCTGCGCGCGGATCTTTTCGGCCAGCGCGCGCGCCAGTTGCTCGGCGCGGGGCGGATGCTGGAGCAGCAGCGCGCACTGGAAGTAGCGATCGCTGTGCAACCCCGACGAAAGCTCGAAGTGGCCTTCGAGCATCGCACCGCTCGAGCGGAAGAGTTCGAGGACGCGGGCTTCGTCCACGGCGACTACTGCGGCGGCTGCGCCGGAGGTGTGTCACCCGCCGGCGGCGGCGCGCTTCCTTCAGGTGGACTCGTGAACTCGGCCGGCATCACGGATTCGCTCACGACCGAGCGACCGCCTTCGACGCGGTTCAGGATGTGGATCGTGACCGCGCTCGCGAGGAACACCGCGGCGGTGACGCCCGTGAAGCGGTTGATGCCCGACGAACCGACGCCGAACGTCGCTTGACCGGACGTGCCGAGCGCGTCCGTCAGACCGCCGCCCTTGCCTTCTTGGAGCAGGATGACGACGACCAGGACGATCGCGGCGAGCACGAACAGGATGTAGAGAAACGTGATGATGAGTTGCATGGCGATAGATCAGCGGAACTCGAGGAGCGGCAGGAAATTCTCGGCCTTGAGCGAGGCGCCGCCGACCAGACAGCCGTCGACTTCGGGGACGGCCATGAGCTCTTTGACGTTGTCGGGTTTGACGCTACCACCGTACTGGATCCGCACGCTCTCTGCGACCGACTCGGAGTAGAGCCCCGCGAGGACCCCGCGCAGGTAGCTGTGGACCGCGCCGGCTTGGGCCGGGGTCGCGTTGAGACCGGTGCCGATGGCCCACACCGGTTCGTACGCGATGGTGACGGAGCGCAGTGCGCCCGCGTCGACGCCGGCGAGCCCGTTCTTGAGCTGCGCGCCCACGACCTTCTCGGTGCGCTTCGCTTCGCGCTCCTCCAGGGTTTCGCCGACGCACAGAATGACGTCGAGCCCCGCTGCGAGCGCCGTGACGACCTTGCGATTCACGAGGGCGTCGGTCTCGCCGTACACGTGCCGGCGTTCGGAGTGGCCGAGGATCACGAGCTTCGCGCCGACGTCGAGCAGCATCTGCGCGCTGACTTCGCCGGTGAACGCGCCGGACTTCTCGTCGCAACAGTTCTGGCCCGCCACTCGAATCGGCGATCCCGCGAGGGCCGCGACGATCTCCGGGATGTAGACGAACGGCGGACACACGGCGCAATCGATGTCGCTGCGCTGTCCGAATCGTTCCCGGAGCACGGCGACGAGCCCGAGCGCCGATCGGCGGTCGAGGTTCATCTTCCAGTTGCCGGCGATGAAGGGTTTTCTCACGGCGAGTTCTCAGACGGTCGTGGCGCGCGGCGTGGGTAGGACGAGCTTCCGGCGGTCGAGCGCGGCGATGGCCGCGGCATCGGTCGCGATCGCGGCGAACACGTCGGGCGAGATCGCCTGCGCGCCGTCGGAGTGGACCTCGCTCGGATCGGTGTGCACTTCGATGATGAGCCCGTCGGCGCCGGCAGCCAATCCCGCGCGAGCCAACGGCCGCACGAGCTCCGCGCGGCCGGCTGCGTGCGACGGATCGACGATGACCGGCAAGTGCGTCACGCGCTTCAGGTGCGCCACGGCTCCCACGTCGAGCAGATTGCGCGTCGCGGTATCGAAGCTGCGCACGCCGCGCTCGCACAGGACGACCTCGGTGTTGCCGCGCGACAGGATGAACTCGGCGGCCATCAGGAATTCCCGAAGTGTCGCCGCGAAGCCGCGCTTCAGCAGCACCGGCGTGCGCGTCTCACCGACGGCGGTGAGGAGCGGCGTGTTCGTCATGCTGCGCGCGCCGATCTGGAACATGTCGGCGACGGCACCCACGCGCTCGACGTCGCGCGGATCGAGCACCTCGGTCACGATGCCGATGCCCACCTCCGCGCGCACCCGCTGCAGGAGCTCGAGGCCTTCGTCGCCGAGCCCTTGGAAGGAGTACGGCGACGTGCGCGGCTTGTACGCTCCGCCGCGCAGCAAGACGGCGCCGTGGCTCTGCACCGCGCGAGCGATCTCGACGAGTCGCTCGTACTTCTCGACCGCGCACGGGCCGGCGATCAGCGAGACCGAGCCGCGACCAAACCGCGCCTTGGCGACCGCAACCTGCGTGTCGGCCTGACCGGGCGCGCGCTCGTGCAGCTCGCGCGCCTCGCCCGCGTCGACGACGGAGTGGACGCCCGCCAAGTCCTCGAACCGCGAGCGATGCTCGGGCCGACCATTGCCCTCCAGTTGCAAGAGTTCGCGGCCCGCATCGAGGAACCGGGCGCGGTAGCCCAGCTCCGTGGCCAGGGCCAGGATCGACTCGATCTCTTGGCCCGGGAGGGCTCTGCGAATTCGCACGAGCATCGGATGGCAGTTCCTCTCGCGAGGCCGGTTAGGTCCGGCGAGAAAGGGGCAACAATATGGTATGGGTGCGATGGCCCGTCAACGCCGCATGCGCGGCGCGACGCGCGGCCGCGAAGATGACCCAGCCTGCGCTCCCCGCACTGCTCGCCCTCCTTCCGCTCGAGGATCTGCCGCGCACCGGCTGGCTCCAGCACGGGGTCCGGCCGGCTGAATCGGTCGCGAGCCACATCGTCGGCACGTGCTTCACGGTCCTGGCACTCGGGCCGCGCGTCACGCCGGCGCTCGACACCGACCGCGCGATCGCGCTGTCGCTCGTCCACGATGCGCCCGAGGCAACGCTCTCCGATCTCCCGAAGAGCGCGTCGCGACTCTTTCCGCCGGGGCTGAAGGCGAGCCTCGAGGACCGCGTCGCCGCGGAGCTCTTGCCGCCGCTTTCCGACGTGGCGCACGAGCGCTTCGTCGAATACCGCGCACGGCAGACGCGCGAAGCACGTTTCGTGCGCGTGTGCGACAAGCTCCAGATGGGAGTGCGCGCCGTCGGATACCACCGTCGCGGCGTGCGCGGGCTCGAATCATTCGCGGAATCGGTCGCCGCGCTCGACTGCGGCGAGTTCGCGCCCGCGGCCGCGCTGCAACGCGAGATCTTGGCTGAGCTCGGATGAGTGCCTCGGTCTCGAAGATCGTGCGCGTCGCGATTCCCGCCGGAACGCTCTTGTTCCTGTTCTTCGGCTGGCTCGCGGCGCGCGTCGGCGAACGGCCGATGGTCGTGCCTTCGATCATTCCCAGGCCGCCGCCGGCTCTGGCGCCGCTCGTGATCGCGGGCGGAGGCCACCGCGTCCAAGGTCGAGTCGTCGACGCACAGCAGCACGGTGTGCCCGACGCGCTCGTTTGGCTGCGCGCGGGAGACGAGCCGTTCTGGACGTACACCGATGACGACGGCGCGTTTCGCATGCAAGACGTCGGCGCGGGCCCGTGGCCGACCGTCGTGCTCGTGCACGGATTCGAGCCGTACAAAGGATCGATCGACGTCGCGAGCATTCCGTGCACGATCACGATCGGACCGGCGCGCCCTGATGTGCCGCTGCGTCCGCCGATCCTGCGCGCACCGATCGCGGGTCGCATCTCGTCGGAGCTCCCCGGCAATCTCGAAGGTTACGAGGTGTGGCTCGCGCCGCTCGTCGCACCGGAGACGCTGGGCGCGCCGCTGCCGAGGCGTGCGCAATGCGATGCGGACGGACGATTCAAGATCGCCGATCTCGCGCACGGTGAGTACGCGGTGCGCGTCATTCCGGCGTGGGCGCGCGGCGGTAGTTGGCCGGACTTGACGCAACCGCTCTCCGGCGGCGTGCCGGTGACGTGGACGCACGGGCCGATTGCGACGGGGAGCGCGGAGAGCGAGCTCTCCGTTGCGCTCTCGTCGGGCGAGATTCGCGGCCTGCTCCGGACCACCACCGATGACCCGCTCGAAGGCGCTCTCGTCTTGATCGCGCGCGCCGACGACAACGGGCGGGTATGGCCGCCGATCTCGACGGCTGCGGATGGCTCGTTCGTCGCACGCGACTTGCCGCCGGGGTCGTACTCGGTGTCGATCCGCGCCGGAGCGGCGGTGGTGAAGCAAGTCGCGACGCTTTCCGCGCGCCAATCGCTGCTCCTCGAAGTCGCACCGCTCGACGTCAGCGGCGGCCACTGAGCGGCGCGCGAGCCGCGGCTGGGTGTGTGCTGTATCCTGGTCGCGCGCGCGGCGTCCTGTCGCCCCGCGCTTCGCGCAGCCGATGGCGCGCTCCGGCATGGACTCGATCTACCTCGACAACGCTGCAACGACGCCCCTCGATCCCGAGGTCGTCGCCGCGATGCTCCCCTGGCTCGAGCGCGACTTCGGCAACCCTTCGTCGCGCCACCGGCTCGGGCTGCGCGCCGCGCAAGCGAT
>JANLUN010000377.1:0-1969 GCA_031363505.1 Planctomycetota bacterium
TCAAGGCGGCGGCCGTCCCATTGCAGCGCCGCGTTCCGCAACTCCGCGACAGGAAGCGGCCGCTCCGCGCACGACTCCGGCGCCGCAACGCGCGGAAGGAACGCCGCGCATTCAACCGCGATCAGCGCCGCGTCCGACACCGGTCGCGGGCTCCAAGAAGAAGAGTGCGATGTACACGACGATCTTCGTCGTCGTAGCCCTCGTCGTCGGGGCCGTCGCCGCCAAAATGCTCATGCCCTTCATCTGAGGCTTCCCCATGGTTTCCGATCAAAAACTGCGCAGCGAGCGTCTCGTTTTCTACGCGAAGGACATCGAACGCCTCGACGGCGAGCTCGATGGCTTCCTCGAACTGTCGGGCGCGCGATGCGCGCTCCTGATCGACCGCGAGGGTCACTTGGTGACGCGACGCGGCGACGCCGTCCAAAGCTCGCTCGAATCGATCTCCGCGCTGATCGCGGGATCGTTCGCCGCGACGCGCGAGATGGCGCGGCTGCTCGGCGAGGACGAGTTCACCACGCTGTTCCATCAAGGACACCGCGACAGCATCCAGGTCTCGCTGGTTGGAGACCGAGCGCTGCTCGCCATGGTGTTCGACGAACGCACGAACCTCGGGCTCGTTCGCTACTACGCCGTCGAAGCCACTCGGCGCGTCGACCAGCTCATGACCGACATGAGCACTCGCAAAACGGTCCCGGGCGAGGGCGAGCAGCTCGCAGACAACTTCTCCTCGAGCGCCACCGCGGCCCTAGACCAGCTCTTCTGAGCACAATTGCGCGTCGCGACGCCGCTGTATGGACGTCGGCGAGACGAGGGGGGTTGCCGGCCGGCACACGCTGGAGTAGCCTCTCCGCCCTTGTTTCGTCCGGGGATACCCCAGCGGAGTTCGTTCGATGGCGCGCGTATGTGAGTTCTGCAAGAAGAGGACGGAGTCCGGCGGCATGGTTGCCAAGCGGGGCCTCGCCAAGCGCAAGGGCGGCGTCGGTCTGAAGACGACGGGCCGCACCCTGCGGAAGTACAAGCCGAACCTGCAGAAGGTGCGCGCGCTCGTCGATGGACGCGCGACTCGCATTCGCCTCTGCACGCGCTGCTTGAAGCGCGGTCGCGTCACGAAGGCGACCCGCGGACCGCTCGCGACGACCACCTGAGCCGGCGCGCGCGGGTGCATTCGTGCGGCACCGACCCACTTTTGCAAAAAAAGTTTGCGGCCGTCCGAGACGCCGCTGAAGTGCGCGAGCGCGCACTCGAAATCGTGTGCTGAGCGCACGCGCATCGAACTCTCCAGTCGTTCGCGATCCACGTCGCGGATCGGCGTCGAACGACGCTCTGATTCGCACGTCGTGCTCACCGCATAAGTGTGCAATTGCTGCGAGCTTATGCTGAAGCAGCGCGGCTCCGTGCGCGACCTTGTTCGCAAGTTCGCTGGCGCGACCGAACGACGTGTGATGCGGAGCGCAACGCGTCGTTCGCGCGACCCTTGAGGTGCCGTTCGACGTGCTCGCGAGGACGCTGCGAAAGTGCGCGAACGGCGCCTTCGTTCAAAAAGTTTCAAAAATGCGTGGAAAGGCCACGGCTCAAATCGCCGATGGATGCCGGTGATGTCGTGGACACGCGCCATTTTGGCGCCTTATCACGGACAAGGAGACAATTCTCATGGCGATGAAGAAAGCGACTAGGAAGAAAGCCGCTCGCAAGGGTGGCCGCAAGGGTGGCCGTCGTAAGGCGGCGAAGAAAGCCGGTCGCAAAGGTGCACGTAAGAAGGGACGCAAGAAGGCCGCCAAGAAGGGCGGACGTCGCAAGGGTGGCCGTCGCAAGAAGGCCGCCGCCGCATAGTCCCATTTGGGGAGGCTCGCATTGAACAAGAGCCAACTTGTCGCCTACGTCGCAGAAGAGTTGCGCACCTCAAAGTTGCAGTCTGCGCTGCTCGTCGAGACTGTGTTGGGCGGGATCAAGAAGGGTCTTGTGCAAGATC
>JANLUN010000388.1:0-6229 GCA_031363505.1 Planctomycetota bacterium
CGCGTCGGCGTCGTACGGCCGGCCGAGGTAGAACACGCCGAGCTTCTCGAAGTCCTGCTGCGTCATCGCGCGCAGGATACGGTGTGCGACACGTTATTTCGTGTCGCACGGCCGCGTGCTACGGCGACCAGACGATGCTGAGACCGTTCGTACGATTCGTCGTCGCCGGCGGACAGAACGTCGGAGCCGCGCCGCGGTAGTAGCCCTGGTAGTAGCGCGTGCCGCCCAGAGCGCCGAGGGCGCCGCGGACCGAAACAGCCAAATCACCGGCTTCCGGATACACGGCGACGGCGTTCACGACGGACTTCGTGCCGATTCGAACGATCGCACCCGACACGCAGCCGAGCCCATCGTCGATCACCGCGGGCGCCATCTGCGCGTCGCCTTGGAAGAACACGCACACGTTGCCGCTGAGCTCCTGAGCCTGGAACGAGACCGAGTCGTCGCCCACGCTCGGCACGCCGAAGCCGCGCAGGAACCCGCCCCTCGCGAAGACCGGGTTCGCGCATCCGTGCTCCGCAGTTCCGCTGTTGCCGCATGGGCATGCGGCGAGTGATCCGTCGCCGAAGCAGAACGACGTGATGGGCCCCGGCCCCTGGTCGCGCACGAAGATGTCGTCGAAGCCGCCCGTGTCGCCGGGGACGAGAGTGGACGAGCGACTGTCGAACACGACATGGCGTCCGTCCGCCGAAAGGCCATGCGGTGTGGACTCGTGGTTGCCCTGCGCGCCGTTCGACGCGACGCTCACGCGCACGGTCGTTTCGAGCCATAGGTCGCGGACGAACGCGTCGGTCTTGCCGTTCGTGTCTCCCGGCACGAGGTTCGAGCCGTTGCTGGCGAACGCGACGAATCGTCCGTCCGGCGAGATGGACGCGTAGTCGCAG
Source organism: Planctomycetota bacterium (assembly GCA_031363505.1). Taxonomy (GTDB): domain Bacteria; phylum Planctomycetota; class UBA1135; order UBA1135; genus JANLUN01. Next base: position 885 of record JANLUN010000388.1, read on the forward strand.
CTGCTATTGGCGGGTGTGCCGTCGGAGGCGCGACTGACGAGCGTCGTGCTTCCCGTGATTCGATCGTGGATGACGATCTGAGCCTGGAGCAGCGGGCCATCGGGCGTGAGGTTGGGCGAACCCGTCGTGAAGACGATGAAGCGACCGCTGGCCGAGATCTGCGGCCGGTACCCGCCGTTCTCGCCCTGCGCTCCGGAGGAGTCGACGCTCACGCGCGTCGTGATCGCCGTTTGTCGGTCGTGCAAGAAGACGTCGACGGTCAAGTTCGTGTCGTTCGGGACCAGGAACTGGCCCTCGCTGATGAACGCCACGTAGCGTCCGTCTGCGGAGATCGCAGGCATGTAGGACCGCTGGAACGTCTGCAAGCCGCTCGAGGTGACGCTCACGCGCGTCGTCTCGCTCGTCGTTCGGTCGTAGACGAAGACATCCTCTGTGCCGTTCGTGTCCTCGGGGACGAGGCTTGCCAAGCTCGAGAGGGCGATGTAGCGCCCAGTCGCGGACATGACGGCGCTGGCACCGACGCCGACACGCGTGGTCACGCCGGCTTGAAGGTCGCGCACGAAGACGTCCACGGTCCCGTTCGTGTCACCAGGGACGAGATTGTTCGCTTGGCTCGCGAACACGACGTACCGGTTGTCCGCGGAGAACGCACAGCCGCTCGCGTTACCGGACACACCGCCCATCTGGCTGTGGCCGTTGCCCGGGTCGCCGGCGAATCCGATGCTCAAGCACGACGTCTGATTCGTGTGCCTGTCGTGTAGGAGAACGTCGACCCAAGCCGTGTCCCCAGGCACCAGGTTGTTCGCCAGGGTCATGAACGAGACGTAGCGCCCGTCGGAGGAGATCGACGGCCACTGCGACATGTCGTTCGCTTGCACGCCGAAGGAGTCGACGCTGACGCGCTCCGTCGATTGCGCCTCTGCGACGCCGATCAAGGTCGCACCGACCCAAACCGCAGCGCACTTCGATCGCATGAGTTGTCTCCTGGAAACGGTTCGTGACTCACTCACGAGTCGCCGGTTCCAGCTTCTCACCGATGGTGTGAAACCGCAATCGATCGCGTGCGAGGAGCGGTTCGTCCGACAGCGTCAGATCCGCACGATTGCGCCGCTGGAGCTTGATCGAGACGGCGCGCTCGGTCCCCAGGCCGATGTGCACCGCGGGATCGCACTGTCCGAGGTACGACGGCGCGGGTCCGGCTTCGCGCACGATCGAACGTCCGCTCTCCGTCGTGACGACTACGCGCGAGCCGGGCGCGAGGCCCGTGATCGTGATCGAACGACCACTCCCGCGTGTGTTCTCGAGCACGAGCGCGCGCGCTCCGCACTGCGTCAGCACGAGATCCGGATCGCCGTCGCCGTCGAGATCGCCCGACAGCAAGCCGCGTGCGACGAAGGGCGCGGCCGTCAGCGCGCCGCCGTCGTTCGACACGTCCGTGAAGTGCCCGCGGCCGCCGTTCTCGTACAAGAGCGCGCGCTGCGCGAACGTCTTCGCATCGTGGTAGAGGTGGATGTTGTCGATGATGTGACCATTCGCGATCGCGAGGTCGAGATCGCCGTCCTCGTCGAAGTCGCAGAGCACGGTCCCGAATCCGACGGGCAGGCGCGTGCCGAGTTCGAGTCCGTGCTGCACGGTCGTGTCCTCGAACAGTCCCGCGCCTTTGTTCTCGTACAGCGTGTCCGACTCGTCGTCGAAGCCGGTGACGAAGAGATCGATATCTTGATCGCCGTCGACGTCCCCCGAAGCGAGGCCCATGCTCGCCTCGGTGCGGCCGTAGCGATCGAGCCCCGTTCCAGACTCTAGCGTCGCGTCCTCGAACGTTCCGTCGCCGCGATTTTTCCACAGGCGGTTCTCGGTGCTGTCGTTCGCGACGTAGAGATCGAGGTCGAGATCGCCGTCGATGTCGGTCGCGATCGCGCACAGCCCCTTGCCCGTCGCATCGTCGAGCCCGGCCGCCGCCGTCGCATCTTCGAACGTTCCGTCGCCGCGATTCCTCCAGAAGTGGTCCGGCAGCGGCTTGTACTGATCGGGGTGACAGTACGAGCGATAGCCCGGCTTTCGATCGCCGCACCATTCGGGCTGCGCGAGGTCGACCTCGACGTAGCCGGTGACGAACAAGTCGAGGTCGCCGTCGTCGTCCGGATCGAAGAACACGGCGCCCGTCGTCCAACTCTCGTCGACGATGCCCGACGCGCGCGTGACGTCGCGAAAGCGCGCGTGACCGTCACCGGAGAGCAGCACGTCCGGACCGAGGTTCGTGAGGTAGAAGTCGACGTGACCGTCGCCGTTGGCATCGCCTTGCGCGACGCCCATGCCGTAGTGCGTGTCGGCCGCGTCGCCGCTGTCCGCGGTCGCATCGCGGAAGCGCGCGTGCCCATCGTTCACGAACAGCCGATTCGTGGGGAGTGTGCCGGTGGGTTCGCGAAACGTGCCGGCGCGTGGACCCGGCAGCCGCATCGGTCCGCTTTGGACCAAGTACAGATCGAGATCGCCGTCCTCGTCGACGTCGGCGAGCGCGACGCCGCCGCCCATCGTCTCGGGCAGGTTCTTCTCTGCAGTCCACCCGGCGTCGTGAAGGAAGTCCACGCCCGACACGGCGGTGATGTCGCGAAACCAAGCGCCGTTCGCGTCCGCTGCTGGAGCCGTTTCGACCCGTGCCGCGTCTTGGCTGCACGCGCCGAGGAGAAAGATCCCGAGCAGCAGCCGGTTCACGGCCCGCGCCTTCCTTGCGCCACGCTCAACGAACTCGCGCAAGCGCACTGCCGTTCCAGCGGAGAACCGAGCGATCTGCCGAGTTGCTTGCGGAAAGCTCCAGGGACACCGTCTCGATCCGGGAGCGCTGGACGGAGACCGAGCGCGCGTGATCGTTCCCCAGGCCGATGTGGACGGCGGGATCGCACTGGTTGAGGTACGACGGCGCGGGCCCGGCTTCGCGCACGATCGAGCGTCCACTTTCCATCGCGACGACGACGCGCGCGCCGACGGGCAGGCCGACGATCGTGAGGGAGCGTCCTGAGCCACGCGTGTTCTCGAACAACACCGCGCGCGCGCCGCACTGCAAGAGGACGAGGTCGGGATCGCCGTCGCCGTCGAGATCTCCGGCGAGCAGCCCGCGACCGACGTAGCGAGTCGAAGTCAGCGCGCCGCCGGCCGCCGACACGTCCGTGAACTTCCCGCGGCCGTCGTTCTCGTAGAGCAGCGCACGCTGAGCGAACGTCCGCGAGTCTTGGTACAGCGCGATGTTGTCGATGATGTGACCGTTCGCGATCGCCAGGTCGAGGTCGCCGTCCTCGTCGAAGTCGGAAAGCACCGTTCCGAATCCGACCGGCAAGCGGGTTGCAAACTCGAGGCCGTGCTGCACGGTGGTGTCCTCGAAGATCCCGCCGCCCATGTTCTCGTAGAGAGTGTCCGACTCGTCGTTGAATCCCGTCACGAAGACGTCGATGTCGAAGTCGCCGTCGACATCGCCCGCCGCGACGCCCATGCTCCCCTCGACGCGGCCGTATCGATCGAGCCCGGTGCCCGATTCGAGCGTCGCATCCGCAAACGTGCCGTCGTCGTTGTTCATCCACAGCCGGTTTTCGGTGGTGTCGTTGGCAACGTACAAGTCGAGATCGAGATCCCCGTCGACGTCGGTGGCGATCACGCACAGTCCCTTGCCGGACGCATCGGCGAGCCCGGACGCGACCGTCGCGTCCTCGAACGTCCCATCGCCGCGGTTCTTCCAGAAGTGATCCGGCAGCGCCTTGTATTGATTCGGGTTACAGAACGAGCGCCAGCCCGGCTTGCGCTCGCCGCACCAGAAGGGGTTCGTGAGATCGACCTCGACGTAGCCCGTGACGAACAGGTCGAGATCCCCGTCGGCGTCCGCGTCGAAGAACACGGCTCCGGTCGTCCAGCTCTCGTCGACGATGCCGGATGCGCGCGTCACGTCGCGGAAGTGTGCGCGCCCGTCACCGGCGAGGAGCACGTCCGCCCCTAGGTTCGTCAGGTAGAGATCGATGTGGCCGTCGCCGTCGGCGTCGCCTTGCGCGACGCCCATGCCGTAGTGCGTGTCGGCGGCGTCGCCGCTCTCCGCCGTCGCGTCGGCAAAGTGCGCGTGCCCGTCGTTCAGGAACAGCCGATTCGTCGGGAGCGTTCCCTCCGGCTCGCGAAACGTCCCGGGCATCCGCCCGGGGAGGCGCATCGGCCCGCTCTGGATCAAGTACAGATCGAGATCGCCGTCCTCGTCGAAGTCGGCGAGCGCGCCGCCGCCGCCCATGGTCTCGGGGAGGTGCTTCTCGGCGGTGGACCCCGCGTCATGAACGAAGTCCACTCCCGACGCGGTGGTGATGTCGCGGAACCACGCGGCGTCCGTGCCGGGAGTCGCGCTCAGGGCGACCTGTGGCGCATGATCCTGGCACGCGCCGAGAACAACGATCGCGAGCGCGGTCGTCGGTCGCATCACCTCTTCACCTGCTCGATCCGTTCGAGGATCTTGGCATCGTCCGGCCGCAGCTTCAGCGCTCGCGCATAGAGCGCGAGCGCTTCGTCACGCCGCGACAGATCACGCTGGAGGTCGCCAGCGCGCACGAACAGCCGTGGATCCGGACAACGTTCTCCGGACGCGACCAAGAGATCGATCGCTTGCTGCGGATCGCTGCGATCCTCCGCGAGCAGGCGCGCGTGCCGCAGCGCGTTCGCGACGAACTCGGCGCACTTCGCGTACTGGGCTGCGGCGCGGTACGCGTCCTCCGCACGATCCAACCGGCCGAGCTCGCGCTCGGCGTCGGCCAGCGCCGTCAGATTCGGCGCGTGAGTGGGCGCGAGGTCGACGCTCCGGCGCGCGAACTCGAGACGATCGAGCCGCGGCAACAGCTCGCGATGCCGCTTCATGACGGCCACACCTTCCTCGCGCGCGCCGCCCGCGACGAGTGCGCGGCCGAGCCCGAAGAGGGCTTCACCGCTCCACGGGTCGGCGTCGACGGCCCGCCGAAAGACCGCGGCGGCTTCGGCGGGCTGCGACACGCGCATCAGGCGGCGTCCTTCGCAGGCGAGCACGCGCGCGTCGTCGCGCCTGTCTCCAGCTCGGGCCGCGGACACTTCCGCGTCGCATTCCGCGAAGCGACCCAGCGCTTCGAGCGCGTCGATACGCATCAGCACTTCGTCGATGTCGCTCTTGCTCAGGTACTGGAGCGCGCTCGCGTAATCCCCGACGCGGAAGAACGCCAGCGCGCGCAGCGAGCGGACCTCGTCGCCGAGTGGCTTCATCTGCTCGAGCGCGGCGGCGTAGCGATGAACCGCGACATCGAACTGAGCCAGCTGGCGACGCAGCGCGTGGTCTTCGGGGTGACGCTCGACCTCGG
>JANLUN010000647.1:0-18766 GCA_031363505.1 Planctomycetota bacterium
TCCGGCCCCGAGACCGCCGAAGACAGCCGCACGCACTTCGGCATCTTCGCGCCGGGCGTGACGCAGCTCTTCCCGGACGATCACGTCATCAACTTGCACCCGTGGGAGCACAACGAAGTTCCGGTGATGCTCGCCACGGCGCTCGCGACCGACATTCCGATCGTGATCCTGCACCTCACGCGGCCGAACGTGACGATCCCCGACCGCGCCGCCATCGGGTGTGCGCCGTACACCGACGCAGCGCGCGGCGCGTACGTCATTCGCGACTACGACGCGAAGCGACCGAAAGAAGGATGCGTCCTCGTGCAAGGCACGAGCACGACCGAGTCCGTCTTCCAGCTCTTGCCGAAGTTGAAGGACGCCACGGCGCCGAACGTCAAGCTTGTCGCGGCCGTGTCGTGGGAGCTCTTCCAGCGCCAGGACGCTCAATATAAGGAGAGGGTCCTCTCGAACGCCGACTGGCTCGACTCGACGGTGATCACGAACGGCGCGCGCCGCTTGATGCACGATTGGCTCGCGCACAAGGTCGCCGAGGAATACGCGATGAGCTCCGACTGGGACGATCGCTGGCGCACAGGCGGCAGCGTCGAGGAGCTCAAGGTCGAAGCGCACATCGACGCGCCGCACTTGTGGGAAGGGATTCAGAAGTTCGCGCGCGATCGCAAGTCGCGATTGGCGCGAATCACGTATCCGAGCAGCTGAGCGCACCGTCCGCTCGGTTCCCAGCAGCTCCGCGTCCGTCCGCTATGGCCGCACGGTGTTCAAGCGCGCGAGAAGCTCGCGCACCTGCGTCTCGATGCGATCGCGCACGACGCGAAACTCCTCCGTCCCCATCGCACGCGGATCGGGGATCTGCCAGTCCTCGCGTACGCGCGCCCGCACGAGCGGACACGCGTCGCCACATCCCATCGTCACTGCAACGTCGAAGTCGACGGTCGGGATCTCGTCGAGCGACTTGGATGCGTGCTTCGACAGGTCGTAGCCGCGCTCGCGCATCGCCGCGACTGCTTTCGGATTGATCTGTCCTGACGGCCGCGAACCCGCGCTCCATGCCTCGATGCGATCTCCGCCGTGCAACTGCGCGAAAGCCTGCGCCATCTGGCTGCGGTTCGAGTTCTCGACGCACACGAAGAGCACGCGCAGCTTGTCCGCGGGCAGAGGCGTCACGAAGTGGTTCCTTCACACTGCGTCGCGCAGCAACCCGGTGCGCGAATCAATCGGCAGGTCGCGACTGCGAGCAACGCTCCCGCGACCGGCGCGACGAAGTAGATCCACAGTCCGCGGAGCTCACCCGACACGATTGCGGGAGCGAGTGAACGCGCCGGATTCATCGACGCGCCGGAGATCGGTCCGGCGAAAAGCGCTTCGAGTGCGACGACGCCGCCGACCGCCAGACTGGCCATCACGCCGCGCTCGCGCGCTCCATCCGACACACTGAGGATGATCAGCATCAAGAGCCACGTCAGCACGATCTCGAGCGCGAGCGATTGCCACGCCGTCCCCGCCGGCAGCGTCGCGCCGAGTGTCGCATCGTGCGGAAACAGTCCGCGCAGGAAGAGGCTCGCCGCGATCGCGCCCGTGCACTGCGCCGCGACGTAGCCCCCGAGCTCTCGCGCCGGGAAGCGCTTGGCGACGACGAACGCCAACGTCACGGCCGGATTCAAATGCGCACCCGATACGTCGCCGAACGCTTGGATCAACGCCATCACCACGAGCCCAAACGTCAGCGCGATCCCGACGTGCGTCACCGCTCCGCCGGAAACGCGGTCGACGACGATCGCGCCGGTGCCCGCGAACACGAGCGCGAACGTGCCGATGGCTTCTGCTGCGAGCCGCCGCTTCACCCGCGCTTCGCCTTGGTCGCCGTGACGTCGAGGCTCGTGATGTAGTCCGCGGCGGTTTTCCCGGCGGGCAGGTGCTTCGCGATCTCGCGGTACATCGGATCCTCGAAGCTCGTCATCGCGCGCACGTACTCCGGCTTGCGACGCAGCTCGACGGCGACGAGCCCGGCCTTGCGCGCCATCTGCTCGGTCTCGCTGACGAGCACCGCACCGGCGATGCAGCCGATCAGCGCTTCGACTTGAGCCACGATGGCGGCCGGAAGCGGTTCCTCCAGAGCCAAGTCGGACACCGACACACGTCCACCCGGCTTCAATACGCGCGCGATCTCACGCCACACCTGCGCCTTGTCGGGCGAGAGGTTCAGCACGCAGTTCGAGATCACGACGTCGACGCTCGCGTCCGCGACCGGCAAGTGCTCGATCTCGCCGAGGCGGAACTCGACGTTGTCGAGCCCCGTGCGCTGGCGGTACGCGAGCGCGTTCTTGCGCGCCTTCGAGATCATCTCGGCCGTCATGTCGACGCCGATCACGCGGCCGCTCGCTCCGACCCTCGGGCCCGCAACGAACGCATCCATGCCGCCGCCGCTGCCGAGATCGAGCACGGTCTCGCCCGGACGCAGCGACGCGAGCGTCGTCGGATTGCCGCACGAAAGGCCCATGTTCGTGCCCTCGGGCAAAGCCGCGACCTCCGCTTCGCTGTAGCCCATGCTCGCCGCAAAGTCGTCGACCGAAGTCGCCGCAGGCCCACAGGAGCTGCCGGGTCCGCAGCAACTCCCCGCCGTCTGCGTGCCGCTCATCGCCGCGCCCTTCGCGATCTTCGCGTAGCCCGCTCGCACGGTCTCATGGATGTCGTTCGTCTGCTTTTCGGGTCTCGTCGTCATGTCCTCGACCTCGCTTTCATCTCGCTAATCACAACAACCGCGCGCCTTGCGCACTTTCGCAAGCCGAGTCTTGTCCTTGCTGCCGTCCGCCGACTCGCCGGAGCAGTGCGTGAGACTCTCGAGCAGCTTGGCGTGCAGCTCGCTCTGCGGCGTCGCGAGCGCGTAGTAGCTCCACAAACCCTGCTTGCGCACGGTCACGAGCCCGACGCGGCGCAGGATCGCCAGGTGCCGCGACGCTGTCGGCTGCGGGATCGAGAGCGCGCCGAACAAGTCGCACACGCACACTTCGCCGTCGCGTAAAAGACCCAGGAGGCGCAAACGCGTCGGGTCGGACAACGCTGCGAACAGCGCATGCGGCGGCGCGATCGCGGTTCTCGGCATGCCCCAACTATATTCGCAAAAGCGAATGTAATCAAGGGCGCACTCCGGATCCAATCCGCGCGGTCGTGCGACTCCTGACTCAGGACACCAACGCGCGGTCGCCGGGCTCAGCCCACCTTCTCGCCCTTCACGACGATCTCGCGCGGGCCACCTCGACGCGCTTTGTTCGCGCTCGTGCCGAAGAGACCCAGGTCGACGATCACCGCCGTGATCACGACGGCCCAGCCGAAGCCCGTGACGTGCCCGCCGCCCTGATGGATCGCGAACGCGTAGGCGAGCGTCGTCAGCGGCATGAACAGGAAGCCCAGGAACGGCCAGAAGTTCGTCTGGTACGCGTCGCCGATGTAGTCGCTGAAGAGCCAGACGAGGAACAGGACGAAGCGCGGCGCGGACAGCGCGAAGCAACCGAGGAGGCAGGGCATGGCGAGAGTCTCCGGGCGAACGGCGTGCGTGACAAGTCGGGGTTCAGGCGCGGTCGATTGGGTTCGGGATTCCGGCTGCGCGCGAGACAAACGCTCCCGCGAGAACCAGAATCGCGCCGGCGCGAACTACGTCGCTCGAGCTCCGATCTTCTCTCGACCTCTCCACCATGAAGCTACTCCCTGCTGCAATCGCCCTGGCCCTCGTCGCAACCGCCTGCAAGTCGCTTCCCGACTACGGCCGGCCGCTCCCCGAAGGAGCGCCGGCGCTCCTGCCGCTCGAGCCTGGTGACCCGCGCCCGAAGGTCGCGCCGCAGTGGGAAGATCGCGCCGACATCATCGCGGCGCTCGACCAATCGCTCGCGTGGACGAAGAAAGAGTCGTCGAAGCGCTTCTTCCCGATCGAAAACATCACCTACGAACGCGCGCTCGCGAGCCTCGAGCGGATGAAGGACCTCCTGTCGACGTGCACGAGCGCGGAGGACTTCGATCGCAAGGTCGAGAACGAGTTCACGATCTTCAAGAGCGCGGGTTGGAACGGAAAAGGCGGCGGCGTTCTCTTCACGGGCTACTGCACGCCGATTCTCGACGGACGGCTCACGAAGAACGCGACGTATCGCTACCCGCTGTATGCGCTGCCGCCGGACCTCGTGAAGGGCGCCGACGGTGCGATCCTCGGCCGCAAGACCGCGACGGGAACTGAACCGTATCCGACGCGCAGCGTGATCGAAGCGAGCGCGCTACTCGAAGGTCAGGGACTCGAGCTGGCTTGGCTGAAGGATCCGATCGATGCGTACATCGCGCACGTCAACGGATCGGCGTTCATCCGGCTCGACAGCGGCGAGATGCTGCGGCTTGGATACTCGGGCAAGAACGGTCAGCGCTACACGTCGCTCGGCCAGGAGCTCGTGAAAGACAAGAAGCTCGGCAAGGATCAGGTCAGCCTGAGCAAGATCCGCGAGTGGTCGCACGCGAACCCCGGTGAAGTCGAGGAGTACTTGCACCGCAACGACAGCTTCGTGTTCTTCACGAAGATCGACGGCAACCCGCGCGGATCGCTCAACGTTCCGGTCACGGGGAACCGCTCGCTCGCGACGGACAAGACGCTCTTCCCGCGCGGCGCGATCGTGTTCGTCGACACGCATCAAGGCGCGAAGGCGAACACCGGCGTCGACATGGAGCAGTTCCTCTTCGACCAAGACACGGGCGGAGCGATTCGAACCGCGGGCCGCGCGGACATCTACCTCGGCGTCGGCGACGAAGCGGAAGCGCTCGCGGGGAAGACGCGCGCCGAAGGACAGCTCTACTACTTCTTCTTGAAGGACACGCGCGTCGACGCGTGATCGAGCCGCGGAGTGCACGGTGTCGTTCTCGCCGTCTGCCTTGGCCCGGGCGGCATTCCGAAGCAGCCCGTCGAGTTCGCGCAAGTGACGGAGCTAGGTCTCGTCGGCGACAAGCAGCGCTACACCAAGGTTCACGGCGGTGTGAATCGCGCCGTGTGTCTCTTCTCGCTCGAGGATTACCGCGCGCTCCAAGCCGACGGCGTGAAGGTCGAACCGCCGGGCGCGTTCGGCGAGAACGTGCTCACCGAAGGGCTCGACTTCACGACGCTCCGTCCGGGTGATCGCCTGTCGATCGGCGACGAGCTGGTGATCGAGCTCCATGACGTGCGCGAGCCGTGCGGAACACTCAGGTCTGTCGACGCTCGCTTTCCGAATCTCATGCTCGGACGGAGCGGCTTCGTGTGCCGCGTGGTGCGCGGCGGGACCGTGCGTGCCGGGATGACCGTTCGGCCGGTGTGAGGTTCGCGAGCGCGTCTAGCGTGGGTGTGAGCTTCCCGAGCGCAGCGCGCGTGCACGAAGCCTCGAGAGCCTCGAACTCGTCGCGGTGATAAACTTCGAGATCCGCAACCGGCGCCCGATGTCGAAGAACGCCCACGACCACGCAGATGCCGCCCCGACCGACTCGAGCTCGGTCGAGCGCTCGAACCTCGTCTATCACGAGGCGCAGGACCGGATGTCGCTCCTGCCGAACTACTACGCCTGGATCTGCTCGCACTTCCGCGACCACTTGTCCGGCACAGTGCTCGAGCTCGGCTGCGGCGCCGGCTTCGTCATCCGCAACTACATCGAACGCGTGGATCGCGTGATCGGCGTCGACATCAATGACACGCTGCTCGAGCGGCTCGAACGCTCGTACCCGCCGGGCAAGATGAAGACGCATCGCGTCGATCTGCGCGGCGACTGGCACGAGATCGACGGCGTGACGGCCGATGTCGTCGTCGCGCTCGACGTCGTCGAGCACTTCGACGACGACGCAGCGTTCGTCGAGAAGCTCGCGAAACACGTGAAGCCGGGTGGACGAGTCGTGTTGAAAGTCCCGGCGCAGTCGAAGCTCTACAACGAGATGGACAAGGCGTCGGGGCACTACCGCCGGTACGACGACGACCAACTCGCGCGGCTGATGGAGGCGCAAGGCTTCAAGACGCTGAGCCTGCGCCACATGAATCCCGCCGGTGCCTGGGGCTACCGGTTCAAGAAGCAGAAGCAGACGAACTTCTCGAAGACGTTTTCGCCGGGGAAGCTGCGCGCGGTGAACATGGCGATTCCCGTGCTCGCGCTGCTCGACAAGGTGCCGGGGCTGAAAGGGCTCAGCCTCGTGGGCGTGTTCGCGAAGTAGCGCGTTATCCTTTTGCGCATGCACATCAAGACGTTCGCGTGGTCGCTGGTCGCGCTGCTCGCCGCATCGACGGCGGCCTGCCACACGACTTCGACGACCACTCACGACGCACACGTTGCGGGCCACGTCGCGCCCCAGTCGAGCGCGAACCGTGATCCGCACGCCGAGCCCGACGTCCAGAAGTACATCGAGCGGCTCCAGAGCAGTGAGCGCGTCGCCGATCTTCAAGTCGACAGAGTGCTCGAGAAGATGGCGCTGCCAGCGGACGCGACCATCGGTGATCTCGGCTGCGGGCCGGGCATCTTCGCGCTCGCGTTCGCGAAGGCGTGTCCGCGCGGCGTCGTGTACGCGTCGGACATCGAACCGGCGCAGCTCGACCGCGTGCGCGCGGGAATCGCTGACACCGGCGTCGCCAACATCGTCCCCGTGCTCGCGTCCTTCGGCGATCCGCACTTTCCGCCGGCGCGGCTCGATGTCGTCTTCATCGGCGACACCTACCATCACCTCCAAGATCGCGTGGCGTACATGCAGCGGCTGCAGCGCGTGCTCAAGTCCGACGGCCGGCTCGTCGTCCTCGAATACAAGCCCGGCCGATTGCCCGTCGGCCCGCCGCCCGAGCACAAGCTCGAAGCCGGCGTGCTCGTCCGCGAACTCACGGCCGCGGGCTACACCGAAGTCCAGCGCTTCGACACGCATCCTTATCACGACTTCATCGTGTGGCGTGTTCTTCGACCCCACGAGCGCTCGGAGCCGCGCAAGTAGGGCGCGTCGCGGCGAGTCAGTCGTCGCACTCGTCGACTCGCCAATGCGTCACCCACTCGAGGGTGTCCCGCCTCCGCGCGTCCCGCTAACATGACGACCGAGAACGAGCGCGAGACGCGAACGACGCACGAGGACCGCGGACCATGGCCAACTACGAAGTGACGAAGTACACGGTCCAGCCCGTCGAGGGCGACGATCAAGTCGAGGTCGTGATCCACGCGTCGGACGGCAGCAAATGGGAGTACGGGATCCCGTTCAATCGCTCGACGGGCCGCTACATGTTCGAGGAGATCGACGTGCTCGCGATGGACTTCGGCGACGACTTCGCCGAGGAACTGACGGCGAAGCTCGACAAGCTCGTCGATTCGCTCGTGCGCTGAGCAAGGGCCGACGGTCCAGAGCACGGGCCGAGAGCGCTGAAGCGCACCTTATCGCGAGCTGGTCGTAGACGCGGAATCGTCTCGCGCACGCGACGGGCCTGATCAAGGACGCTGCTTCGGGCGCTGCGCTGGCGTTTGACCGACTGCCTGCGCCAGCTCCCTGCCGTTCATGAAGCACGCGATGTTCGCGAGCTTGCCGTCGCGCACTTTGACGATCATCGCGCGGTGCACGAGGAACTCGTTGCCGCCGCCCGACACTGAGCCCAGCGCGCCTACCGGTGTTCCGCGCACCACGAGTTCGACGAGGACGAACTCTCCGATCGCGAGTACGTCCGTAACTTCTAGCCGAAGATCACGAGCCGCGGCACTCCACGTGTCGAACCAGGTCGTTGCACCGTCGCGACCGTGGAACGGCTCGACGAACATCAGCTCGTCGACTTGAACGTCATCGGCGACGCTCGCGACGAATGCGGACCGGTCGCCAGCAGCCCACGCAGCGATGCTCGCGAGCACGAGCGCCGTGCTCCGCTGCTCGGTGGGCTCGTCGCCGGCTTCGTGGTACTGCGTGTTCTTCGGAAGCACGGGAGGCGCGCGCACGGGCGCCGCACCCAACGCACCGAGCTGTGCCATGGGCGTCAAGCTGTCGAGATAACGATTCTCGGCCGCGAACAGTCCGCTGTCGTCGAAGCGATAGAAGAGTAGGCCTTCGTGCCCGAGCACTTTTCCTTCCGCAGTGCGCACGTTGACCGCGTAGTGCGCCGCGGCATGATCACCGCGTCGCCACACGGTGTAGAGCGCGAGCTGAGCGCCGGGAAATTGTTTTAGCAGCGCGGACTCGTGTTGCTCGATCGCCGACCGGCCGACGAGTTGGTTGGCGCCGTAGATCGAGATGACGGCGTCCTCCGCGTACACGCTCGCGTATTCGCGCGCGTCGCCGGCGTTGACGGCTTCGACCATACGGTCGAACACCGTGAGCTCATGATTCGCGGCACACGATGCCACAGCGAGCGCGATCGAGAGGATGAATTGTGACTTCATCGGCAATGCAGGTTGGGCGTCGCGCCGAACAGTCGACAGACAACGGCCCGAGTCGTTCCGAATCTACTCGCCCGGATGCCGCGTTGTCGCGGATCGGCGAATCCGTGTTCACGGGACGCTCGTCCGAGAGAGCGTCAGGGCACTTGGATCGCGGGCGGACCCGCGATCGCTTGCTTCGACTCGAACGGCTCGAGGAGGCGCACCAACGCGCGCCGGCGATTGCTATCGCGCTCGAGCTTGAGCGCGAGGCTCACGATCTCCGCCGCGCGCTCGTGATCCTGCAGCGACGCGTACACGATCGCCAAGTTGGTCAGCGCCATCAGGCACGACGGATCCGTCTCGATCGCGCGACGATAATGGACGACCGCGTCCCCCGTGTCTCCGAGTTCTTCGTGCAACACGGCGAGTTGGAAGTGCGCTTGCGTCGATTGCGGGTCGATGTCGATCGCCTTCTTCAACCAGCGCACGCCGATCTGCCGCGCCTCGGGCCGTACCTCGAGCACGGGCTCCGCCATGCACAGCGTGGCGGCGGCGATCAACTCCTCCAGCGTTCCGTCGCGCACGACGAACAGCTTCCCGTACGCATCGATCGCACCGAGCGGATCGTTCGAGGCTCGCAGCGCGTTCGCGAGCAGACTGAATTGCTCCGCGTCTCCGCCGGTGATCTCGATGGCTCGTCGAATGCTCGGCACGGCCGCGGCCTCGTTCTCCAGTGCGATGCGCAGTCGCGCCATTCCGATCAGAGCCGATACGCGATCCGGCTGGAGCCGGAGCAAGTGTTCATAGCACTCCTCGGCGGCGCGCCCGAATCCCAGCGCCACCAGCGCTTCAGAGCGCAGCTCGAGCAGATCCGGATGATCGGGATGGCGCTCGAGTCCGACCTGCACCATGTTGATCGCGCTCGTCGCGTCTCCGAGCTTCAGAAGTGCACGCGCCGTTTCGATGCACGGCTCGGGCGAATTCTGACCCTCCGACAGATACACGTCGTGCCAACCCGACGCAGCCGCGCGCCAATCGCCTTCACGTGTCGCAGCCTCTGCGACGGAACGTGCGTCCCCGGCTTGAGGCGCGTGGCGGTCGCCGCGGCAAGCCGAAAGCGACACGACGATCCCGAGCGTGATGCTCGGGACGATCGTGAGGCGTATCCATCCGCTGCCGCTTGCCGCTGCCGTGCTCATTCGTTCGTGGGTGCCGCGCGTAGTGGTGCGCGCTCCCATCCATAGATCCGATGTGGGAGACTCCACATACCTGTTTCCTGGGCTCTGCCGCCCGGTATTCATCGAACCCATGCCCGTCAAGGCTGTCTTCATCGACGTCGGTAACACGCTGCTTTATGAAAAGCCTTCGCGCTTCGAGATCTACGCCGAAGGAGCGCGTCGGCGGGGTGTTGTGATCACCGCCGACGAAATGCGCGACCTCATGCGCGAAGCCCACCGCCAACTGCCGCAGGTGGTGGACGGTTCTTTCCGCTACACGGAAGGCTGGTTTGCTGCCTACATGCTGCGTATCTTCCACCAGTCGCTCGGACTCGCCAAGAGCGAGATGCCCGGTTTGACCGAGGAACTCTTTGCGCGCTTCTCCCGGCCGGACACGTTCGTGCTGTTTCCAGGTGCCGAGCAGCTCCTCGACGAGTTGCGCCGGCGTGGGCTCAAGATCGGCCTCGTCTCGAATTGGAGCACGCGCCTGCCGAGCCTCCTCGACCGCCTGGGCCTGGCGCGACGGGTCGACTTCGCGCTGTGCTCTGCGATCGAACGCACCGAGAAGCCCGAGCGCGCGATCTTCCAACGGGCTCTCGCGCTGGCCGGCGTTCCGGCGCACTCGGCGATCCACGCCGGCGACGACCTCGAGAAGGACGTCGAGGGCGCACGTCGCGCCGGAATCGATGCGGTGCTCGTCGATCACGCGGATGCGCGAGCCGGGGCGGCAGAACGGCGCGTGCGGAGCCTGCCCGAACTGTCCGAGCTCGTGCTGTCGTTGACGTAGATGAACGACTTCCAGGCACTCGGGCGCGATGTCGCGGAGCTGCGGTCGAGCTTCGACGCGCTCCGCACGTCGATCGCGAAACGCTTTCTCGGTCAGGCCGACGCGATCGAGTTCCTGTTGTACGCGCTCCTCGCCGACGGACACGTCCTTCTCGAAGGGGCGCCGGGCCTCGGCAAGACCACGCTCGTGCGCAGCCTCGCGGACGCGCTCGATCTATCGTTCCGTAGGATCCAGTTCACGCCCGACTTGATGCCCGCCGACATCGTGGGCACGCGCGTCCTCGACGAAGATGCGCAGCGCCGGCGCAGCTTCAGCCTGCAGCGCGGACCGGTGTTCGCGCACGTCATCCTCGCCGACGAGATCAATCGCGCGACGCCGCGGACGCAGTCAGCCTTGCTCGAGGCGATGGCCGAGAAGCAAGTCACGCTGTTCGGCGAGACGCTCCCGCTCGAGCCGCCGTTCTTCGTCGTCGCGACGCAGAATCCGATCGAGATGGAGGGCACATACCCGCTGCCCGAAGCGCAGATCGACCGCTTCCTCTTCAAGATCGACCTCGGTGCGCCGAGCCTCGATGGGCTCAAGGCCATCCTCGCCGGCACGACCGGGCCCGAAGTGAAGCACGATGCGAAGGTGGAGAGTCGCGATCGATTGATGCGCCTCCAGAAGCTCGTCCGCGATGTGCCCGCGAGCTCGGACATGATCGATCTCGTCGCGCGTGTCGTGCTCGCGACGCATCCGTCGGAGAGCGCACCCGATCGGGTGCAGCGCTACGTGCGCTACGGCTCGAGCCCGCGCGGCGGACAAGCAATGCTCCTGTCGGCCAAGGCGCGCGCGCTCGTGCACGGCCGGCTGCATGTTGCGCGCGAGGATCTCGCCGCGGTCGCGAAGCCTGCGCTGCGACATCGGTTGATTCTCAACTACGAAGGCGAAGCCGCGCAGATCCGCGGCGATGAGCTCGTGCAGGACGCGTGGGATCACGCGTCGCGCTGAGCGCTCCTGAGCGCTCGAAATCGCCTGGTTTGGCCGCGATTCGACGGCCTCGGCCTGCATGATCGGTGGGCGTTCGCGTGGCATTCGTCGTTCGCACGCGACCCCCTTCCCGTGTTATCCTCGTATCTGCATGGACTGTCGCATCGTCCTGGCCCAGACCGAGCCGACGCTCGGAAACGTGGCCCAGAATCTTGAGGCCCATCTGACCGAGATCGACGCCGCTGTCGCGTCGAAAGCTGACATCGTGCAGTTCCCGGAGCTCTCGCTCACGGGCTACTTCCTCAAGGATCAGACCGCCGATGTCGCGCTTCCGCTCGACGCCCCGGAGCTCAATGAGCTCGCGTCGCGTTCGCGCGACATCTCGATCGCGGTCGGCTTCGTCGAGCTCGGCCGCGACGGCCGCACGTACAACTCGGTCGCCTTCTTCGAGGACGGCGAGATCCTCGAGGTTCACCGCAAAGTGCACCTCGTCAGCTACGGCATGTTCGACGAGGGACGCGATTTCGCCTGTGGCGAGCGCTTCAGCGCGTTCGAGAGCAAGCACGGCCGCTTCGGCATCCTGATCTGCGAAGACATGTGGCACGTCGCATCGAGCTACCTGCACTTCCTCGCGAACGTCGACGCGATCCTCGTGTCGAGCGCCGGTCCTGGGCGCGGCGTGACGGAGGACGCACCGTTGTTGCGGTCCACGCGCGTGTGGAACACGCTGCAGGACGCGCTCGCGCTCCTCTTTCAAACGTGGGTCGTCTACGTGAACCGCGTCGGCTGCGAGGACGGCGTGCTGTTTGCCGGCGGCTCGCGCGTCGTCGATCCGATGGGACGCGCAGTCACGATGATCGACGGCTTCGACCCCGGTCGCGCCGAAGCGCGGCTCACGTCCGAAGCGCTGCGGCACGCGCGCACCGCGACGCCGCTGCGCCGCGACGAGAAACCGTGGATCGTGGCGCGCGAACTCGCGCGACTCCAATCGCTCGCGCAGACATGAGCGCACTCGACATCCAACCGGCGCTCGTCGAGACGCTGCTCGTGCGCTTCTTGCGCTCCGAGGCCGGCAAGTTCGGTTTTTCGCGCGCGCTCCTCGGCTTGTCGGGCGGCATCGATTCGGCTGTGTCGGCAGCGCTCGCTGCACGCGCGTTCGGGCCGAAGTCCGTTCTCGGTGTGATGATGCCCTACCGCACATCGAGTGCGGACAGCGAGTCGGATGCACAGAAGGTCGCCGCTCACCTCGGCATCGAAACGCGCCGCGTCGAGATCACGGCGATGGCGGAGGGTTACTTCGAAGAGCACCGCATCCAAGACCGCGTGCGTCGCGGCAACGTGATGGCGCGGTCGCGGATGATCGTCCTCTACGATCTGTCGGTCGAGTGGAAGGGGCTCGTGATCGGAACGAGCAACAAGACCGAGCTCCTGCTCGGCTACTCGACGCAGTTCGGTGATTCCGCCAGCGCGCTGAACCCGCTCGGCGATCTCTACAAGCATCAGATCTACCAGCTCGCCCGGCACCTAGATCTGCCGCGCAGCGTGATCGAGAAGGCGCCGTCGGCCGATCTCTTCGTCGGTCAGACCGATGAAACCGAGCTCGGCTTCACGTACGCGGACGTCGACCGGTTGCTCGTCCGCCTCGTCGACCAACGGTGGACCGAGAGCGAGCTCGTGCGCGAAGGTTTCGATCCCACCTTCGTCCGCCGCGTCGCACGCCGGATCGTCGACAATCAGTACAAGCGTCTGCCGCCGGTGATCGCGAAGCTCTCGGAGCGCACGATCAATCACGACTTCCGCTACCTGCGAAGCTGGGGACGCTGAGGCGCGGAGCGGAACTCGATCCTTCGAGCCGCTCAGTGCCAATCGACCGCGCGCGCCGGCCGAATCCCGATCTCCGGATCGCGGTTCTCGCGCGGCACTCCGACACGCGCGGCACTGCGCGCCGCCGCGATCGAGCTCGCGTAGCCGCCGCCGCGCGCCGCACGCAGTCCGCTGTCGGCCGCTTCGGCGAGTCCGTCGCCCGCTCGGAAGGTGAGAGCGTGCGTGCGTCCGTACGCATCGAGCGTCCACTCGAGTGCGTTGCCGTGAACATCGTGCAGCCCGAATGGATTCGCCGCGAACGTTCCGACGGGTGCGACCTCTTTGGTGGTGTCGTACCGCAAGCTCGCGTCGATTCCCGAGCCCGCGTTGGCCGCAACGACGAGCGCGCTCGCTTCGTTTCCCCACCACCAGCGCGTCGTCGTCCCGGCACGCGCGGCGTACTCCCACTGCGCTTCAGTCGGGAGCGTCAATGCGGCGTGTCCTAGTACTCGTCGCGCTTCGGTCCACGAGATCGACGTCGCAGGCTGCAAGGACTCGATCGCGAGGAAATCGTTCGACGAGCCTCGATCCAATTCGGCAAGCCGAGACCACTGCGCGCGCGTCATCTCGTACTTCGACACGAAAAAGGGCGCGAGCGGGACCGTCCGGACGGGAGTCTCGTTGGGCTCCGCGAGCATGTCCGTGCGCGGACTCGACGGTTGCCCGGGCGTCGGGAGCAGCGATCCCATCGTGCTCGAGCCGGCGGGCAAGAGGACGAAGACGAGCGAATTGTCGGGCTTCAGCACAAGCGCGCCGTCCGGACCGCGCTCGGGTGGGGAGCCGCTCGCAAGGTGCGCGAACTCCCACAAGCCGCTCGCCCGATCACGACCGATCGGCACGAGCCCGAGCTGCGGATCGATCTCGAGCCCGTCGTACGACGGGCACTCGCTCTTGTCCGAGATGGACGCGATCGCCGCGTGCCACGCTTCGGCGTACGCGCCGAGGCTCGCTGGACCGATCTCGCGTGCGAACTTCAATCGTCGCTCGACGCTCGAGATCGTGCCTTGTCCATGGCTCGTGTCGGCGAACGAGTCGAGGTCTGACACCAGCTTCGAGAGCACGTCGCGCCGCCAGGCTTCGCCCATGAGCGACAGGTCGGAAGGCGACGGCGAGCTCGCGTGCACTCCCGAGTCGAGCGTTCGCAAGGTCTGCTTGTGAAGCTCGCGGTTTTCAGCGAGCCCGCGCGCTTCCGCGAGCCAGCGCTCCATCGCGGGGATCTTTTCGGGCACGGCGGGCCACAAGTCCTCGGCACGACGCTCGAGCTCCGCGAGCCGTCGTACGTCCGAGAGCCGCAGGATCTCGGCGTTGCTGCGTTTCTCGACGTACGTCACCCACGACAATCCGGCGATGGCGACCACGATCGACGCGGCGATCGCAATCGCCAATCGCCGGTTGCGGCGCACCCATTTCTTGAGCTCTGGCCAGGCGCCGATCTGGTACGCGCGCACGACGCGACCCTCGATGAACGCGCGCAAGTCGTCCGACATCGCACGCACACCGCTGTAGCGGTCGTCGAGCTCGCGAGCCATCGCCTTGGCGCAGATCGCGATGAGCTCGGGCGCGGCCTGCGGCGCGAGTGTCTCGATCGGCGCCGGCGGGCTCACACGCAGCTCACGCAGCACGTCGTCGCCGGATTGATGCACCCCCGGGCGCGCGTATGGCGGTCGACCCGTGAGGATGTGATAGAGGATCGCGCCGAGCGCGTACACGTCCGCGCGCGGCCCGACGGCGCTGCCGCGCGCTTGCTCCGGCGCCATGTAGGCCGGGGTTCCGAGCACCGCGCCGTGCAGCGTTCGACCGATAGAGATGTCCGCCGTCCGCGCGCTCTCCGCCGACTCATCCGCACCAGCGGGGGCGAGTTCCTCGGCCGACGGGGCCGCGTGCTGCTCGGTCCCGACACTCTCGCGTGCTCCGCTGACGCGTGCTGCGTGTTCACTCGTCGCGCCGTCGGTGCGCTCGTCGTTCACTCCGATCGCGCGCTCATCGGACACGATCTCTTCGCGCGCGAGTCCCCAATCCATCACGTACGTTTCGCCGAAGCGTCCGACCATGATGTTCGCGGGCTTCAGGTCGCGGTGGATCACGCCGGCCGCGTGCGCGCAGTCCATCGCATCACAGACGCGCAGCACGATTTCGATCGCGCGCGCGAGAGTCCACTCGCCGTCGCCTCGGTGCACGTGCGTCAGCACGCGATCGAGCGTGGTCCCGCGCACGAGCGGCATAGTGAAGTAGAGCTCGCCGCTGCGATCCAATCCGATGTCGTGCACGGGCAAGATGCCGGGGTGGTCGAGTCGTCCGGCAAGACGCGCTTCAGAAAGAAAACGCCGTACCAATCGGCCGTCCGGTTTGTCCGGCAGCCGCATCGACTTGAGCGCCAGCTCGCGCTGCATGTCGCGGTCGTAGACGCGCCACACGACGCCCATACCGCCTTCCGCGATCTTCTCGACTCGTTCGTAGCGGGAGGTCGAACGGTCGGGCCGCGCGAGTCGGTCAAGGTCGAGCTGCGATCGTTCGTCGATTCCGCGTGTGTTGCTCGCAGGTTGCTCGAATCCGGCCGCGTCTGCCGCGAGCCCACCGAAGACGCGCTCGAGATCGCGCCAGTTGTCGTGCATCGAACGCAGTTCGAGCTCGAGCTCCGGCTGCTCGTGAAACAACGTCTCGAAGTCGATCGATTCGCCGCGATCGAGCCCTTCGAGCGCCTTCGCGAACGCATCACGGGCTCGTTCGGATCGCGTGCTGTCCGGTGAACTCGGCATGGCGTGAATGCTGTGCCAGTGTATCGAACGAGTGCGAATCGGCGCGCCGACCTTGCGCGTTGGGATCGGCGGCGATCGAATCATCTACGGTCCACCACCGACATGTCCACGGAACCGAACGACAACGACGAGCCGCGCCGATTGACGCGCGACGAGATGGAAGTCCTGGTTGCGCGACACCTCGCGGCACTGCGCCACTACGTCCGGCTGCAGACCGGCGCCTTTTTGCGCGCGCGCGAGCCCGTGCCCGACATCGTGCAGTCGACCGTGCGCGAGTTCATCGAGTCCGCGGACGGCTTCGTGTTCTCGGGCGACGTCGCATTCCGCCGCTACCTCTACACGCTCGCGACGAACAAGATCGTCAGCAAGAACCGCTATCACAAAGCGAAGCGCCGCAGCCCTGAGCGCGAAGAGTTCGTGTCGCGGCAGCTCTGGGATCTGCCGTACGCCGCCGACAGTCAATTGTCGCCGTCACCGAGCCGTCACGCCGAGCTCAACGAAGATCTCGAGCGGCTCAAGAGTGCGTTCGCCAGCCTCGACGAAGAGGATCGGAAGATCCTGTCGATGCGCAGGATCTTCGACATCCCGACGGCGGACATAGCGCGAGAACTCGGGATGGCGGAATCGACCGTGCGTTGGCGGCTCGCGCGCATCCTGGCGCAACTCGCTCAGCGAATGGGCCCGTCCGAGCTGCCGCCGTCGTCGCGGCCCAATTGAACGCGCGCGTGGCGCGGTCGGGAGCGCGCTCCGTTCGTTCTGCGAGAATCGACGGTCGATCGGCAGTGATCGGCGGTCGACCGCCTTCACGGCGCGGATGACCGCGCGAGACGCCGCTCACCGCTTGTCTCGATGACCTCGACGGTTCGCGCGGCGAGCGCGAGTCCCCGCGATCGCGCGATTCGGAAATATACTTGTCGAGGCGAATCGTGTTGCGTGCGCTCGCAATGCCACGCAACCCGGCCGGCCCTCGTTGAAGTACTTCAAAAAAGCCCGCTGGCCGTCGTCGCTGAGGTCACGCTCGGCCGCGGGTTTCGTGGCCGGCTGCGTCGTGTCCGTCGCGGTCCACGGTGGCCTCTTCGCGATGGCGAATTGGATCCGCAGTTCCCCTGTGTTCGCCGGATGGCGTGGGTCGGACTCCTTCGGATCGGACGACACGGAACCGCCGTCTTTCTCGATCTCCGTGCGCGTAGGTCGCGATGACGGTCAGGGCGGATCGACAGACCCCAGCGAACGAGTGGGCGCGCTGGTGAGCGAGGAGGCTTCGGAGTTCTCCGGCACGCTCGTCATCACGAGCGCGCGTGTGTCTCCACCCGACGTTCGCGCAGGGCACGAGCTGTCGCCCACCGTCTCTGCGCTGAACGACTCGAGCTCAACGAATGCCGCTCTAGATGAGTCGCGGCCCATCCGCATGGCGTTGGACGAGTCGCTCGCCACCAGTTCGGTACCGCGCGACTCATCTGCTGCCCAAGGCGTTTCGGCTGAATCCGTGAACGCCGTCGTTCCGGCGCAGGGCGAGACGTCCGCACCGGAGTCGATGGAGGCGCCGCAGACCGCGCTCTCAACGCCAACGTCTCCCGTCCGCGCTCCGACCGGTACGTCGATCGAATCGCCCTCGAGTGCGAGCGATTCCGACGACGCGAGATCGGATGCTTCGAAGGCCGCAGCGCTCGCCGCAGCAGCGGCCGTCGGCGCCGCGCGCAGCGGCGCACCAACCGACGCCGCGCGCAGCGGTGCACCGGCCGGCGGCACTCATGACGGCGCGCCTGCCGGCGGTGACACGGCGGGCTCACCGAGCGGCGACCGCGCGACGCACGGCACACTCACCGGAAGTGGAATGCCCGGGACTGCGGTCGACGGGACCGAGCAGCGTCCCGTGTTCGCGCCCAAGCCGCCATATCCGTCGCTCTCCAAGCGACTGGGCGAGGAAGGCCAGGTCCGTGTGCGATTCACCGTCGCGCACGATGGGAACGTGCTCTCGGTCGTCGTCGTGAAGTCGAGTGGTCATCCGCGACTCGACCGCGCGGCGACCGAAACACTCATGCGTTGGCGCTTCGCGCCGCTCCCGAGCAGCGACGAACGAGCGACCTCGTCGGTGCTTCATGTCGTCACGTTCCGGCTTCAGTGATGCGAGCACACGCGTGCCGTGCACGCCATGTGGTCGCCGTCGTGCAGAGGACGGACGCGCCGTCAGTAGGTTGCGATCGCGTACGCTCGGGCTTCAGCGTACGCGCAGCGGCACATCCTCGTTCGCGTTCGCGACTCAGGCTTGGAGCTTGCGCGTCAGCTCTTCGATGTCGCACGCTTCGACGAGCCGGCGATCGATCGGGCCCATGCTCTCGAACTTGCGCAACTCGCCGCCGGAGCGAGCATCGGAGCGTCGCTTCTCGGTCGAAGCCTGCGCGGCCCTGTCCTCGACGCGTTCCTTGGAGGTGTCCTGGATGACCTGCGTCAGATTGGCCGGAAGTTCCTTCGGGAGCGATTCACGACGCTCGAGGGCTGCGCGTGCACGCAGGCACACGTCGAGCGTGCTCTGGAGGTTCGTACGGATGCGCACGAGCCGCTCGGTGTCGCCCGAGGAGGTCGCAAGCGTCTTGCGCACCTTCGCCGTCGCGACCTCGAGGACCGCGATCAGGCAGTTCAGCTTGCGGATGAGCCGCTCGCGGTATTCAGGCGAGTCGAGGCTCGCCTCGGAAAAGGGTTCTTCCTGCGGGTTCTGGCTCATGGGGTGACGCAGCCCGGTAAGAGTTGCGACTTCCTAGAGTACCCCACGGAACTCCGCGGAGCCGGGCGCGGCTTGGGCCTCGCGCAGCGACT